>JBEVIF010000051.1:0-10052 GCA_040510795.1 Acidimicrobiia bacterium | reverse complement strand
CGCAGGTCAGATGATTATGTCAGCGGTCCCAGAAAGAGGCCGGGCAAATTGGTGACAAACGACACACCCGGCAGTGCCAACGCTCATACTGGGCGCATGACCAGGCCCCTCGTCGAGGAATGTGAACGGCTCGGCCATGCCCTGATCGAAGTGGCCGAGACCGGCACACCGGGAGAGGTCAACCGCCCGCTGCTCGAGGCCCTGGCCGACCACGGGCTTTTCAACCGACTCTTCTCCGACGAAACGGTCACTGCCACCGACCTCTGCTCTATCCGCCAAGGGCTTGCTCGGGTTTCCACCGAAGCCGAGACGGCATTCGCCGTCCAGGGGCTCGGGGCGATCCCAATTCATCTCTCCGGAGCCCCGCAGTTGAGGGATCAGCTGATGCCTGGCGTTCGGAGCGGCGAAACCGTCGCCGCCTTCGCTTTGACCGAGCCGGGAGCGGGGTCGGACGCCGCGGCGCTCTCGACCATCGCCGAGTCAGACGGGGATGGCTTCCGGATCAGCGGTGAGAAGGCATACATCTCCAACGCACCCGACGCCGACATCTACACGCTTTTCGCCCGGACCACTCCCGGCGCCGGATCCCGCGGGATCACTGCGTTTGTCGTCGGAAGCGAGATTGATGGTGTGAGTGGGGAGAGGATCACGATGCTCTCCCCACACCCGCTGGGTCGGATCCACCTGGACGATGTATATGTGCCGAAATCGAACGTCCTCGGCGAGATCGACCACGGATTCAGAGTCGCCATGCAGACGCTGGACCTCTTCCGTCCGAGTGTTGGCGCCTTTGCCCTCGGAATGGCGGAGGCGGCGCTGCGCATCGCAACCGGTCATGCCATGACCCGCACTGCGTTCGGCACCCCGATCTCCGATTTCCAGGGCGTCTCGCATCAACTCGCCGATGTGCGTCTCGACATCGAGGCGGCCGAGTTACTTGTGTATTCGGCGGCGGCCGCCCACGACGCCGGCGACACCGAAACGCTCACAGGCAAGGCGGCGATGGCCAAACTCCATGCCACGGAGACGGCCCAGCGCGCCGTCGACACTGCGATCCAAGTCCTCGGGGCAAGAGGTCTCGAGGCCGACACCACCCTGGCCCATCTCTATCTGGAAGTCCGGGCACCTCGCATCTACGAAGGCACCTCCGAGATCCAGCGCAACATCATCGCTCGAGAGCTGTTCAACGGGCGGATCTGACGCCAGTTGCTACCCGGCTATCGCGGCCCGGACCATGATGCAGGCGTGGGCGAGCCAGGTGAAGGGGCCGGCGTTCAGCTTCTCCATCAACTCCGGGGATTCGGCCCCGGGCTGGAGCCAGATGTTGAGGATGCCTGCCTGCTCGCACTCGTCGACCACGTCGAGCCCGCGACGGGCCGGAATGACGAAATCGGCGATGGTCGGCGTCTCCGGAAGGTCGAGAACAGTCTTCCAACAGGGATCCCCGTCCACCGTTTCCCGATAGGGGTTGACGGCCAGGACACGGATCCCTCGCCGCTTGAGGTCCCGGTAGATGATCCCGCCGTACTTGGCGGGATGGTCCGTGGCCCCGATCACCGCGACCGAGGCGCCTGGCTCGCCCAGGAGCGGGGTGAGGTCAGTCATCATGTGCCCGGCACGGTATCGGCCTCGCCCGTCTTGTCGGGAATCAACCCGGTACCGTCCTCGTCGTGACGGAGGTTGTCGTCGATGGCGGTCCACTCACCCCAAGCCAAGTGGTGGAGGTCGCCCATCGCCGGGCCCGGGCTATACCGGGGCCTGATCTCGCAAACCGAATGGAACCTGCGCGCGCCGTGGTCGACGCGGCGGTCGAGTCGGGAGAAGTCGTCTACGGGATCACGACGGGCTTCGGCGCTCTCGCTTCCACCCGCATAGACCGTGACGAGGCAAAGTCCCTCCAGTACAACCTGATCCGATCGCACGCCTCCGGGGTCGGGCCGCCGCTGCCCGATGCCCTGGTCCGGGCCATTCTCCTGCTCCGGGCGAGAACCCTGGCACAGGGTCACTCCGGTGTGCGGCCCGTCGTGGTGGAGCGTCTCCTCGAGATGCTGGACCGGGACATCCTCCCCGTCATCCCCTCCCAAGGGTCGGTGGGGGCATCGGGGGATCTCGCCCCCTTCGCCCACATGGCACTGCCACTGATCGGCGAGGGACGGGTCAAGGTCGACGGAACCATCGTCCATGCGTCGGACGCCGGCATGGCCCCGCTGGCCCTGCAGGCGAAGGAAGGTCTTTCCCTGCTCAACGGGACCGAGGGCATGACGGCCATGGGCGTCCTTTCGCTCCACGAGGCACGCCAGCTCTTGATCGCAGCGGACGCTGCCTGTGCCATGACCATCGAGGCGATGATGGGAAGTGCCCGGCCCTTCCGAGAGGACGTGCATCTTCTGCGGCCGCATCCCGGCCAGATCGCCTCCGCCCGTCGCATCGCCTCCCTGATCGACGGCAGCCCCATCGGGGCCAGTCACGAACACGATTTCGACCATGCCGTGCAAGACGCCTATTCCCTCCGCTGTGCCCCCCAGGTCCACGGGGCGGTTGCCGACACGTTGGACCACATGGAGGCCGTGCTCTCCCGTGAGATGGAATCAGTCGTCGACAACCCGATCGTCTTCCCGGAGACGGGGGAGGTGGTGTCAGGTGGAAACTTCCATGGCCAGCCACTCGCCTTCGTGCTCGATTTCGGAGCCATCGCGGTTTCCGAGCTCGCCTCTATCTCGGAGCGGCGCACCGATCGTCTCCTCGACCCGGCACGATCCCGCGGTCTCCCCGCCTTTCTCGCCAGCAATCCGGGCGTGCAATCCGGGTACATGATCGGCCAATACGTCCAAGCAGCGTTGGTCGCCGAGAACAAAGTCCTGGCTCATCCCGCCTCGGTCGACACGATCCCCACGTCGGGCAACCAGGAGGATCACGTGTCGATGGGGTGGGGGGCGGGTCTGAAGTTGAACCAGATCCTGGGCAATGCGCGCAAGGTGGTGGCCATCGAGATGCTCTGCGCCGCGCAGGGCATCGAATACCGCAGCCCTCTCCTTCCCGCTCCCGGAACGGCGGCCATGGTGGGTCTGGTCCGCGCCCACGTCCCACCCCTGACCGAGGATCGGTCACTCACCGATGAGATCGAGGTGGTGGCCGCCCTCATTGCCGATGGATCGGTGGCTGAGGCAGCCAACAGGTGAGCGATCTCTTCGTCACCGGGATCGGGCATCTCACGACCCACGAAGGCGAGGCGATGGTCGACGCCGTGGTCAAAGTCGAGGATGGATCGGTCGTCTACGCGGGACCCGGCTCCGACGCCCCAGACCAGGGCCTCTCCCCGAGGGTCGAGTGTGAGGGACGGGCCGTCCTGCCCGGATTCGTCGACAGCCACACTCACCTCGTTTTCGCCGGGGACCGGGCCGGCGAGTTCTCGATGAAGATGGCCGGCGCCAGCTATGCCGACGTGGCGAAAAGCGGTGGAGGAATCCTGTCGACCGTGGCGGCAACCCGAGGTGCATCGGAGGACGACCTCTTCGTTTCGGCTGCCAGAAGAGTCAGGAGGATGATCGCCGCAGGGACGACGACTGTTGAGATCAAGTCCGGATACGTGATGGACCTCGAAACCGAGCTGAGCCTTCTTCGGGTCGCCACAAGGATCGGAGACCACCTGCCGATAACCGTCAGGACCACATTTCTGGGGGCCCACGCCCTGCCACCTGAGTTCCGAGACGACCGTGCAGGCTATGTCGACTTGTTGATCGAGGAGATGCTGCCCCAGGCCGCCCCGCTTGCCGACTATTGCGACGTCTTCGTCGAGGAGGGCGCCTTCTCAGTCGACGAGGCAAGACGCATCTTCGCCGCTGCCAAAGGGCACGGCCTGGGAGCTCGTGTTCACGCCGAGCAATTGGCCCATTCCGGTGGAGCCGCGCTGGCGGCCGAGATCGGGGCCGTCAGTGCCGATCATCTCGATCACATCGCAGAGCGTGACGCCATCACCCTCGCCGACGCGGGCGTCGTCGCAGTCCTGGTCCCTGGTGCCTCCTACATGATGCGCTCACCCCAGGCACCCGGCCCGATGTTGATCCAACTCGGCGTGTCTGTCGCCCTGGCCACCGACTGCAACCCGGGGACGTCCTACTTCGAGTCGATGGGCACGGTGATCAGCCTCGCGGTAGTCCAGATGGGTCTCACCACCGAGCAGGCGATCCATGCCGCCACCAGGGGCGGGGCGCTCGCCCTGGGCATGGACGGGTACGGTGCGATCACGACCGGGTCGGCGGGCGATCTAGTGGTGCTCGATGCCCCCTCCCCGGCGCACATCCCATACCGGCCCGGGACCAACCTGGTGTGGAAGACGATCAAGGCGGGTCAGGTCGTGGCCGGCGATCAGGCACCCGGGTAGGGTCGAGATCCATGCGAGACGGCCTTTTGTTCCTCCATATCGTGGGAGTGGCCGGCTGGCTCGGTGGCGGGGTGTACGCCTTCTACACGTATTCGGCCCTCGCAACGATGGAGCCGGCCGCAGCAGGACCGGCGCTCCAGCGCCTGAAAACGATCGAGGACCGGTTCTTCGGGCCGGCAAGCGGTCTCGTCCTGCTCTCCGGAATTGGCCTGGTGCTCACCTCGGAGGCATTTGGCTGGAGCGATACCTTCGTCCTCATCGGTCTGGGAGCTTTCCTGATCAGCGCGATCATCGGTGCCACCGTCGGCAAGAGAAACAGCGAGCGCCTGGCCGAGGCGACGAGCACGGGGTCCGACGTCGGAGCAGCGCTCAAGTCGTGGCGTCGGGGGACGGTCTGGGACTTCGTCATCCTCGCAGTCGTCATCTGGGCGATGATCACCAAGCTCGGAGCCTGAGCGCTCGTGGATCGGGCCAGGATCGACGGTTTTCTGGACCATTTCGTCGATCTCGCCTCGGGGGCAACCACCATTGGATTGCTCGCCGTCGCCGACCGTAGTGGCCTGTCCCGGCATCTTGGGGAGGTGGGTGGCGGCACCGCTGAGGATCTGGCACGGGGCGCAGGTCTCGAGAGACGATACGTGGAAGAGATCCTCTCGGGTCTGGCTGCCGCCGGAGTGGTCGAGTACGACGCGGGCTCTCGCAGATTCGATCTTCCGGCTGAACACGCCCTCTTCATCGCTGACGAGTCGAGCCCCTACTTCATGGGTGGGTTCTTCGACATGCTCCCCGCCATCCTGAGCCAAGTAGATCAAGTCGCCACTGCCACCAAGCAGGGCGGAGGCGTGCCTTTCGAGGCCTTCGGCGACATGGCAATCCGGGGCATCGACCGTTCCAACACACCCTCCCAGACGGTCTTCCTCATCAATCGATGGCTCCCAGCGGTTCCCGGCTTGGTCCCGGTCCTGGAGGCGGGCGGCACCCGGGTCGCCGACGTGGGATGCGGCTCCGGCACGGCGGCGATCCTGATGGCACGGGCCTTCCCCAACACCCAGGTGGCGGGATTCGACGTCTCAACCGATTCTGTGGAGATCGCCCGAAGTCGAGCGAGCGGCCTCTCCAACCTCGAGTTCGCCGACCTCGACGTGAGCGAGATCCCCACCGATCCGCGATTTCGGCTGATCACCACCTTCGACGTGATCCACGACCTCGCCGACCCGCTGTCCGGTATGCGCCGGATCCGCGAGGCGCTGGCCGATGATGGTGTCTACCTGATGATGGAGCCCAACACCGGCTCGAAGCTCGAGGACAACCTCGATGCGAGGGGTGCGATGTTGTACGGGGTGTCCACCCTGCATTGCATGACCCAGTCACTGGCACAGGGTGGTGCGGGTCTTGGGGCACCCTGGGGTCGGGAGAGAGCGGAGGCGATGGCTGGAGAGGCCGGCTTCGGGTCTTTTCAGCCGCTGGAGAGCATCTCGAACAAGTTCTCGGCGTTCTATCTGCTCACCCGATAAGGGGCGGTCGTCGCCAATGCTTGCGCCGGGCGTTCCGGTCGAGACCGAAGTCGGCCGGCGTCACGCCACCGGGATGGCGCGCCTTGGGGCCGGTCACGGCGTCGACACACGGCATTCCGCATTCGATCAGGTCCACTCCCACCCATACGAACTCCCAGGGCTCAGGATTGGGGCCCTGGGCGGTGACGTCGTCGGGGTAGGACGGGATGAAGCCAAACCTCTTGGCGTTGTAGAAGTTGTCGGCCGCCAGCCAGGCGTAGTCGGGTGTGTCCCGAAACTCCCCGAACGACCCGTCCGCATATCGAAAATCGAGGGCGTACCCGCTGTGGTGCTTCGAGGTCCCGGGGATCGAGTACCAGGAGAGGGCGGCGTCGATTTCCTCGTCGGTGGGGCCCCTCAGCTTCGAGTTGAACTGGGTTCGCTGGCTCTCCGGCGACCGGTAGGCGGAGGAGACGACGAATCCGTGGCCTGCCACCCGAGCCGCCTCTTTCAGCTCGAGCCAGGCTGCCGCCGCCTGCGGTTGCATCGGCACACCGTCGGCGCTGCCCAGGTCGGGACCGGCGACCGGCCGCGACACGTAGCCACGGGTCGTGGCGATGTCCCAGATCCGCCCGTCTAATTCGGCATCCCCGGTGATGGGAAGTCGACCCGATGGAGGCGCCAGATTGGGCAGGGTTTTTGCCACTGCGTAGTCGTACATCGCCTTGAACTCGTCGCCGGTGTAGGTCGGAAACTCCTCCTCGACGGCCTGTACCGGGAGGGCAGCGGCCATCCCGAGGACCAATGTGACCAGGGCAAACAGCGATCTCATCCTTACGGACACGCTAAACCGGATGGGCGTTTTGCCGGTCGATCCCCGTTACCAGGCCCCGCCGCCACCTCCGCCGCCGCCACCTCCGCCTC
The DNA here is from genome assembly GCA_040510795.1 of Acidimicrobiia bacterium. Lineage (GTDB taxonomy): Bacteria > Actinomycetota > Acidimicrobiia > Spongiisociales > ZC4RG35 > JARDZU01. The sequence goes on along the minus strand of JBEVIF010000051.1, from coordinate 3,254 downwards.
CGCCTCCCCCGCCGGAGAACCCACCGCCACCACCGCTGGAAGCGGGAGGCGAGAAGGCACCGGTGAGGGCCGAGTTGAGGCCGGCGAAGGCGTTCTCGGTGTGGCCACCCGAGTACCCGTAGGTGCCGAACCAATAGATCGAGGAGGTCTGCTCCAGTTCCGGCGGGGCATGGAGGCGGGCCTGTTGCAGCACCTCCTCTGCCACCCCGAACACGATGGCGTAGATGAGGAATCTGTCCCAAAGCTCCAGCGAGATCGGGGGTGCCTCCTTCAGCCTCGAGAAATCGGTGAGGTAGCGACGGAAGGCGTCCCATCGCTCTGCCTCCAACGCTCCCTCCTTCGACCGCCGCACCCGGATCCGGCGGAACATGAGGAAGATGTAGAGGGCGAGCGCCCCGAGCACCATCCCGATCACGATGAAGATGGCCATCGTTTGGCCGCCGGGCCGTCGCTCGAGGATGTTCGGTAGGAAGACGATGGCGCCGAATACCACCAAACCCACTGCGATGGCGACAAACCAGGCGACACCGTTACCCCTCTCGTCGAGGAGACCGGCTCGTTTGATCGCGGACAAGACCTTGCCCCGGAAGCTCTGATAGCTCGAGGCGTTCTCGGAGGCGTCCTCCCGGATCGCCTCCCGGAATTCGTGCAGTGGTCGAGGGCCCTCGTCGAGGACCCGGCCGACAACACTCAGCACCGACTGCTCGTAGTCCCGATATCCGGTGTCTTTGTCGGTCAGCTCGAGAACCAGATCGGTGATCGTCTCGTCACGCAGCCCACCCCAGGTGCTGCGCTCGACCTGTGACGGTGTCGCCTTGATGGCTCCTTGTCGGATCAGGTCGAACATCGTGGCGGTGAACTCCTTCTCGCTCACCGCCCCCTGGGTGAGAAGGGCACCTACCTCGGCGGGCTTCAGGTCGGTTGGGGGCTCTTGCTCGTATTCCCGGTCGTAGTCAACGGCTGGCTCCTTTCCGTACCGGAGATAGACCAGGCTGCCCAGGCCTGCGGATAGAGCCACCGCGAGAACGGAGCCCCAGATCAGCCCGGTCCTCGCCGCGGTCGTCGCGTCAGAGGCTTCCTCTGCGAATGCCTCCTCCTCGGCGAGGATCGCCTCCAGCCCGTTGCCGGGGACCACCGTGGCCCCGTCGGTGGATGCGAGCAGAGTCAGCGGGAAGACGGTTCGAAGCTCCACCCATTGATAGGCCGGAACATTGTTCGCCACCAGGGTGGGCGTGACCTCCTCAGGTCCCAAGGACGTCTCCCCGTCCACACCATACGGATGCCCGTACACCAGGAAATCGCCTGGCTCGGCGCCGTCGCGCACGATCGCGCTCGCCTCGAGATGCTCCAGGCCCACTGCCCATTGGTCCCCCCAGACCTGCACATTCACATCCACCACGTCGTCGTAGGCAACGGCCACACCCGTCATGACATAGCTGATCTGAAATGTCCTCTGCTCATTGGACGACGAGTGGTGCCACACGATGCGTACGAGGTCGCTCTGCTCCTCTACCCCGTAGGTGCCCGGGCTGGAGGAACACCCCAACTCTGTGCAGCCACCAGGCTCATAAGTGACCGACTCGTCACTCACGGTCACGTCGGTGATCGCCTCGCCCGGGCGGAGCGGTATGTCCCGGTACGCTCCCGAGAAGTCTCCATCGAAGTCATAGGTCAGGCTCTCGATGATCGAGAGAGAGCCGTCGTCGTTGACCACGATTTCGACGTCCGCCTCGCTCATCCAGAACGATTTGGCCAGAGCCGCCGTCGCCGGTGCAGCGACAAGCAGCAGGACGATCAGAGCTCGGGTGAGCCGCCCCAACTCAGAAGTCGACGGTCGGGGCTTCCACGGCCTCGGGCCCGGCCTCGAAGAACTCCCTGACCTGGAACCCTGTCATGCCGGCCACGATGTTGGTGGGTATCTGCTGCACCTTGTTGTTGTAGGTCAGGACCGTGTCGTTGTAGATCTGACGGGAGACTGCGATCTTGTTCTCGGTCTCGGCGAGCTCGTTCTGCAGGTTCTGGAAATTCTCCGTCGCCCGCAGCTCGGGATAGGCCTCGGCGACAGCGAACAATTGGCGCAATGCCTGGGTCAAGAAGCCTTCGGCTTGTGCCTGCTCGGCGGGGCCACTGGCGGACTGAGCGGCGCTACGCGCCTGCGTCACCCTCTCGAACGTTTCCCGCTCGTGCGAGGCATACCCCTTGACCGTCTCCACCAGGTTGGGAATCAGGTCGTAGCGACGCTTGAGCTGGACATCGACCTGCGCCCAGGAATTGTCAACCCGATTCCGCGACTGGACGAGCCCGTTGTATATGCCGATGAAGACAAAGACCAGAATCGCCACCACGACGATCACGACGATCCAGATGAGATCCATGGCGGGGCAGTGTAGGGCCAACGGTTTTGCCGCGGAGTTCTGCGCCAGAATGACGGTCTATGACTTCTGAAGGGCGGTTCGGTGCCGTAATCACCTGCATGGACGGGAGGATTCAGACGCGGACCATCGACCAGGTGATGACCCGGTTCGGTGTCCGTTACGTGGACAACATCACCGCAACCGGGGCGGTGAAGAATCTCGACGGAGCCGTCACGCCCACAGGCGAGGGTCTCCTCGAAAGCCTGAATGTGTCGAAGGAAGCCCATGGAACCAATCAGGTGGCGCTGGTGGCGCACGCCGGGTGTGCCGGCAACCCGGTCCCCGACAACACCCAGAAAGAACAGCTGCGTCGAGCGAAGGCCGTGGTGGCAGAGCGGTTCCCCGAGATGGAGGTGATGGCTCTCTTCTTCGACCCGAGAATCGGGTTCGAGAAGATCCACTAAGTTCGGCTCCCAGACCCGATCGAGGAAATGATGAATCAAGCCGTCCTGTCCGATGCCCTGACCGACCTCCTGAGCCTGGAGCATGCCCCCATCGCCATCACGTTCCACGACGAGCTACCCGACGACGGAGTTCCCCGCTTCGACGCCCCGATGTCGGAGCCGACGGATGACGGTCGATCGGGTCGCGCCGCCGCTCCCTGTGTCTTCTGGATGCACGCCCACGAGAGGACCTTCGACACCCTGGCCGAGGATCACGGCAACTGCTCTGTGGGCCGGTTCACCCATGGCTTCGCCGCGCCCGCCGACATCCTGGACAAGACCGACGTCGCCGCACAGCTCGACGTCGGTTGGGTGACGATGGAGGCCTTCGCCGGAGTGGCCTCCCTGTCGCGCAGGCCCAAAGGCGTCAGGTATGGCCCCCTGACCGAAATGGAAT
>JBEVIF010000050.1:0-4370 GCA_040510795.1 Acidimicrobiia bacterium | reverse complement strand
GGCTCTAGGCTGGTGGCCATCAGAAGGATCGCTACCTCCCGTTATGGGTTGATGATCGCGGCGAGCTTCTTCTTCCTGCTCGCGGCGTGTTCCGGTGGGGAGTCGGATGGTGTGGTCACCTTCACCGACGATGAGCGCTTGAGCCGGTTCGATCTCCCGGAGTCATGGCACGTCTATGAGCACTCCGAGCTCTCCGAGCTGGAGGACATGCCTTTCGACGAGCAGGTCCAGGGCTTCAGTTTTCCCGCAATCAGCAGCGTCGGATTCGACGGAGGACCGGTACGCGACGTCTCCAATGTGGCGAAAGACCTCGCCGAGGCCGAATACCCGATTGGATCGATGTCGGTGCGGCAGGTCGGTGAGGTGGAGAAAGACCTCCTCTCCCGTGCCATGCTGACCCAGTCTGTCCTCCCGTACTACGGGCTCTCCAACAGCGAGGAGATCACCAAGGAGGACTTCAGCTTTGGCAACGGGTTCGATGGGGTCAGAGTGCTGGTTGCCTTCCAGGACGAGGCTGCTACCGCCCAGGGCGTCGCCTATCTGATCTCCGTGTCCAATGAGGACGACACCCGCATGTATTCGATGATCGCCGGGTGCAATCGTGAATGTTTCATCGCCAATCAAGACGCGATCGAGGGAGTGGTCGATTCATGGCTCGTAAACAAGAGGGCTTGAACACCAGGCAACGGGACATCCGCGCCACCAGGCGTCGGGCCGACATGTGGGACCGGATCAAGATCCTCGTCCTCCTCGCCGTCATCATCGGCGCCATCATCGCCAGTAGCGAGGACGTCGGATTCATCAGCTTCTGGGAAGCCGCTGCCGTGTTCTTCACGACCACGGCGGGGATGGCGCTGGGAATCCTCTTCCTGCTCGAGCTGACGCGGCAGATCCATTACTGGCTGTCCGAGCGGTCAGCGGCGTACAACTCGTTTTGGCAGGACAGCTTCTTCGGGGGCATCGAGCGTTGGACCCACGCCCACATGAAGCCGTGGACCAGGTTCCGGGTGGGTCGCTTCATCCGCAGGGTCATCTACATCTTCGTGGCCGCCCTGCTCATCGACTATTTCGTCCCCGAAGTCAACGGGCCGTTGGAAGCGCTGGCCGAGGCACCGCGTCTCTTTGCCCAGGCCTTCCCCTTCATTCTCCAGCTCTCGTTTGGCTTCCTCTTCGTCGCCATCCAGTTCATCGGGATCTTCTGGTTGCTGTCCCGGGGTGGTACCGACGTGATCCTCCCCGAAGAGGTCACCACGCGCTTCGACGACGTCTGGGGCCAAGACCACGTCCTCGATCTGATCCGGGAGAACATCGCCTTCCTGGAGAAGCCGGACGAGATCGAGGAGAAGGGTGGCTACATCCCCGGTGGGATCCTGCTCTGGGGCCCTCCCGGAACGGGAAAGACCCTGCTTGCTCAGGCTGTTGCCGGAGAGACAGGGCGGCCCTACGTCTTCGTCGAGCCGGGCGCCTTCGTCAACATGTTCATGGGCATCGGCCTCCTCAAGGTCAAGGGTCTCTACCGCAAGCTGCGCAAACTCAGTCTTCGTCATGGCGGGGTCATCGTCTTCTTCGACGAGGCGGATTCGCTGGGGTCCAGGGGGCAGATGGGGTCACCGACGGGCCAGCTCGGAGCGGCGGCGATGTCCTACGGGGGCTTCTCTTGCAACGGGTTCAACTACTTGACCCCGCAGACTCAGGACATGCTGACCAACCACTGGGCCGGCGAGGAGGCTCAGGCCGTGGCTGAGCCGACACCCGGGTTCGTGGACCGCATCATCATGGGTGGGATGGGGGGTGGCGGAGGCATGGGTGTGCTTCAGGCGCTGCTCACCGAGATGAACGGGCTGGCCAAACCACGCGGGATCACCAACAAGTTTCGCAAGCTGCTCGGGTTCCGGGCAAAGCCACCTCCCAAGTACCGCCTCCTCCACATCATGGCCACCAACATGCCCAACGCGCTCGATGAGGCGATGCTTCGCCCCGGGCGTATCGACCGAATCTACAAGATGGGCTATCCCTCCAAGGAGGGGCGCAAGCAGACCATTGTCGGGTATTTGAACAAGGTCGAGCACAATCTCACCGAGGACGACATCGAGCGTCTCGCCGTCGTCACCCCGATGTATTCCGGGGCCAAGATCAAGGACATGGTCAACGAGGCACTCATCATCGCGGTCCGCGACGACCGCGAGTCGATCGAGTGGAGGGACATCTGGAAAGCCAAGTCCCTCAAGGAGCTCGGACCACCCGAGGATGTCGACTACATCCAGCGAGAGCGCCATGCCGTGGCGATCCACGAGGCCTGTCATGCGGTGACCGCCCACCTGCTGGGTGCTCATCGCCGGATCGACATGGTGTCGATCGAGAAGCGCGCCTCCACCCTTGGGATGGTCAAGTCGATGGGCCAGGAGGAGCGGTTCACCCAGTGGCGCTCGGAGATGGAGACCGACATCATGGTGTCACTCGCATCGCTCGCAGGTGAGCGTCTGTTCTTCGCCGGCGACAACAGCTCCGGAGTCTCCGGCGACCTTTCTTCTGCCTCGACTGTGGCCGCTCTGATGGAAGGGTCGTTCGGCATGGGGTCGGGTCTGGCTTCGGCGATGAACACCCGCGAGTCGGGGATGGGTGGGCAGGCGAGCCCGGTGTCGATCGCACTCCGTGAGCAGCGCGCCGAGATCGAAGCCAGCCTGGAAGTCCTGTACGAGCGGGTGAACGAACTGCTCGAGGCGAACCAGGACAAGATTCTCGAATTGGCAGCCGTCCTCGAGGAGAAGAAGACGATCTCCGGCGACGAGGTCGCCGAGATCATGGAGAGTGCTCCCGGCTCACAGACCATGCGCGAACCGACTGGCTGGCAGGCGGTGTCCGACGAGGTGGCCGGAGAGCGCCAGCGTGTTGCCCTGGAGCGCTCAGGACGCGAAGTGGCGTCGACGAGCAACAACCCACAGACGATCGAAGGGGAGAAGAGCTAGGCGACGCTCCAGCCTGGCTCGCCGACCCGACTGAAATCGCAGTTCTCGGCCAGGACCTGCAGGTCCCCGACCAGGGTCACGTCGTCCAGGACGAGGGATTGACTGTCGAGGGCAAGTACGCCCCGGCCGTCACCCACCGGGAAAAGCGGAAGGCCTCCGATGGCAGGCTCCAGGGTGATCTCCTCTGTGGCGCCTCCGGGTACGGTGAGCACTGACGCAACCTCGACGTCGGTCCTGAACAGCAATGTTTCGTCGTCCATCCAACCGACCGGTGTCCCGAGCGGGATCAGGTCCTCCATGCCACCGGGCGTCCCGTCGCCATCCCAAATGTCGATCCCCGTTATCTCCGAGCCCCCCTCGTTCACACCGACAACAGCGATTGCGTCGCCGTCAGGTGACCCCAACGCTGAGATGGGGATGCCGAATCCTTCCACGACCGGCTGTGCCCAGGTGGTCTCAGACGTGAATGGGTTGAACCGTGACACGCCGACGGCCACGCGCTCCGGTTCGTCGGGAACCTCCTGGGTCACGACCAGGATCAAGTCCTCGCCGACGGAGCCGATCACCCGGATCGGCTCCCAGCCCTCGAACCCGTCATGGGTGATCTCCTCGCCCGCGACCAGGTCGGTGATGACCTCGTCCTGTATCCCATAGATGCCGGCGGTGGTCGCCACCCAATTGACCTCCTCGGCCACTTCGACTTCGGTTCGCTCCCACACATTGCTGCCGGCGTCGAACAGGTAGATGAGGCCGGAGATGGCAATGGGGCGTGTCAGGGGGCCAGGCTCCACTTCGGTGTCGATGTCAGCCGCCTCGACGGCCTGATACTGGGTCCTGATCATGACCCCGATCCTCGGCTCCCCAGAGGCATCGCCCAGGGTCAAGGTTTGCTCTGTTTCCTCATCCCCTCTCTTAACAGAGACCTCGACGACGTCCCCGACCTCTTTCTCGCCCAGAGCGGCGAGCAAGGACTCGGAATCGAGGGTTGGCTGGTTGTCGAAGGACACGATCACATCACCGACGATCAGAAGTCCGTCGGCTGCCGAATCGGGAGTGACCTCCTGCACCAGCACGCCCTGTGGCTCCCCGACCAGGAACGTGCATTGGGCGGGTGGGTCGACGGCCTCGCCGACATCAGGCAGGGCGCCGCGCTCAGGCGGAGTCTGGGCGCAAGAGACGATCACCAAATAGGTGACAAGCAATGCAATGAACCGCCGTTTCACGGCTCAAATCGTACCGGGTCGCTGAAGCTCCACCCGGGTCGGTCATGGCTCAGATCCCTAGGGCACCAGGGTCGGGAGGAACATCGACGGCGTATTCCTGCAGCACTTCGAGCGGGATGATCTCCAGCGCCCGCTCATGGGTCGAGGCAAGCACGACGGGCGCCGCCATCCCATCGAAATG
>JBEVIF010000049.1:0-5043 GCA_040510795.1 Acidimicrobiia bacterium | reverse complement strand
ATCCACGGAGTCGGCATTCGCGTGTTCGAGAGACGGCTGGACGAGCTCGTCGCCGCGTTGACCGAAACCGGCGCTCTGGTCATCCTCAGCGGCGTCGGCGACATCGGCACCATCCCCAGGCTGAAGCCACCTCTGCGCAACCTGATGACGCAGCGCTCGGCCCGCTTCGACCGGGCGCATCACCGGGTGGCTGAGCGTTTTGGCGCCCACGTGGTCCCGCACAGAAAGGACGACCCAACCATCTGGTACACGGACCGGGACCTCTGGTCGGCCGACAAGTTCCATGTCAGCGCGGTAGGCCACCAGCGCTGGGCGGACTCGACATGGCGCACTTTCGAGCCCCTGCTCGAACAGCATGGATGACGCCGAGGCGCTGCAACGACTCGCTGCGGCGCGAGTGGGCAGGTTCGCCTCGATAACACCGGACGGCCGGCCGCACGTGGTCGTTGTCACATTCACCATGATCGGACTGAACGTCGTTCACATGATCGACGAGAAGCCGAAGACAACGCACCATCTGCAGCGACTGCAGAACGTGGAGACGTTGCCTGTCGCCTCGCTGCTGGTTGACCACTACGACGAGGACTGGCACCAGCTCTGGTGGGTTCGGGCTGACGGCGAGGTCACCATCGAAAAGGATGGCGGCAATTGGTGGGAAGCCAGGTCACGTCTCAAGGGGAAATACCGGCAATACCGCAATGCCCCACCGAGCGGCCCCGCCATCTTCCTCTCGATCGACCGGCTCACCCACTGGGAGCACAACTGATCACGCCCTCTTCGGTGGCCAGCCAGCCAACCCGGATGTCATGCTCCTCGACCGGCACGACGGCTACTAGCCGCGGTGCAGGTGCGATCCCGATCGCGGTCGCGTCGCCACGGGCCGCTGAGAGGATCCTGTCGTAATGCCCTGCCCCGTTCCCGAGCCGGCCGCCGCTGGGGTCGAAGGCAAGACCGGGGACGAGGAAGACGTCGATCTCAGGAATGGGGATGGCCGGCCCCGAATCGCTGGGCTGTTCCATCCCGAAAGGATGGGTCTCCCGAGGAACGGCGAGATCCCTGAAGGTGACCGAGCGGTCGACCTCGACCCTGGGCAGCACCCATCGCCAGCCCGGAAGACTCTCGAACAGGGGGCGAAGGTCCACCTCGCCTTCCATCGGGAGGAAGGCCGAGATGGTCCCGGGGAGACTCGGAGACAGCCAGGCGAACAATCCGGCGCCGATCCGCCGGCTTATCTGCGTCGGGATGGGAGCTACTTCTCGCATCCGAGTCCGGAGAGATGCCTTGTCCATTATGGGTCAGGGTAAGAGACCGATCGGTACTCTCCCTTTATGCGGTTGTTCATCGACGTGCCCAGGACGATCATCACCGTGGTCGCCGGAGTGACCGCCACAATCGTCGCCGTCGCTCTCATCGCTGTCATGGTCGTACTCAACGACAGCTCACCAATGATCGAAAAGATCATCAGGGGATGGAGCCGCGTTTGGCTCGCCGTCTCTGGGACCAAGCTCGAGATCGAGGGGGCTGAGAACATCGATCCGAATCGGTCCTACGTCGTCGTTGCCAACCATCTGTCGGCTCTCGACATCATGGCGTGCCTACTCGCGGTTCCGCTGCCGATCCGATTCCTCGCCAAGAAGGAGCTGTTCCGGGTCCCGGTGCTGGCACAAGGGATGAGGATGGTGGGGATCATCGAAGTCGACCGTCAAGCCAGAGGTGCGGTGCACTCCGAGGTGAATCGTCAGTCACGAGAGCTCATCGAGAAAGGTCGAAGCCTGATCATCTACGCCGAGGGGACCAGGCCCCGCAACGGGGTCATGAAGCCATTCAAGAAGGGCGCCTTCACGATGGCGATCAGCTCGGGGCTTCCAGTCCTCCCACTGTCGATACACGGGTCATACGAAGCCTGGCCCCCGGGCACCCCGTTGGTGAGGGGCGGAGTGATCACGGTGGTTCTCGACAAGCCAATCGAGACCGACGGCATGTCCACTCCGGACACCGGCGATCTGCGCGACCAGGTTCGCGAGGTGATCGCGGGCCGGGTGGAGGCCATGGGCGGTGCGGTCGGCTAGTAGAAGAACATCGGCCTGGTTCTCGAAACGTGACACACTGGAGACGAATCGGATTCGATTCGCCCAACAGAGAGGCCCGCAGTGGCTAACAAAGACAAGGGTGGCAAGAGCACCAAGAAGGTGGCGGCCAAGGACTTGAAGGAAAAGCGCCAGGCAAAGAAGGACAAGAAGGCTGTGGCCGCGTCGGCCAGCCGCGTGACGCGCTAGACGAGCCCTCAGGGTCAGTAGAGGAACATCGGCTTGCCCAGGACGTGTCGCACCTTGGGCAGATAGGTGTCGAGGTCGTATAGCTCGTCGACATCGACCCGTTTGACGCCTTCCTTGGTGACACCGATGGGGACGTGGGTGTAGGTGCCACCCCGCAAAGCCACCATGCGGCCATGACTTTTCTCGACCGCCAGATCGGCGGCCATCACCGCGTAGTTGGTGGCCACCATGAGATCGAGAGAGTCGGGCGCCCCCGATCGCATGAGGTAGGCCACTTGCTGGTAGAGCACCGGCTCGCCGGTTCGCTCCTTCAGCAACTCGCCGGTGAGGGCGCCGATGCCACCCAGCTTGCGGTGGCCATATGCGTCCTCCTCCCCGGCCAGCATCATGTCCCCCTCCTGGAGCCGGGCGCCTTCGGAGATAGTCATCATGGCGTAGTTCGACGGGTTCGAAGCTCGATCAGACAAGAGCATGCCGGCGAGCTTCTCCACGTCGAAAGGGACCTCGGAGATGATCGCCCTGTCCACCCCCGACAGATAGGCGGTCACGAGTGAGGTCTCGCCGCTGTACCGGCCGAATAGCTCTACCACCGCTATTCGTTCGTGCGATCCGGCCGCCGTGCGCAGACTATGGATGAACTGAACCCCGCGTGTCACCGCGGTCGAGAAGCCGATGCAGTAGTCGGTGCCATGGACGTCGTTGTCCATCGTCTTGGGAATGGCGATGACCGGCACCCCCTCTTCGTGGAGACGGAGCCCGTAGGACAGAGTGTCGTCACCACCAATCGGGATCAGGACGTCGATCTTCTGGTCTTCGAGGACACCGAGCACGTGAGGGGTGATATCAACGCTCCCCTCCTCGGCGGATTGGTCGCCGAGGAAGGTAGGAACCTCCTCCGGTCTCATCTTGCCGGGATTGGTCCGAGACGTATGGAGGAAGGTTCCACCGGTGCGATCGATGGTTCGGACCACGCCGGGATCGAGTGGGATCAGCAAGTCAGCGTGCGATTTGGCGTCCTCGGGGTTGAAATGAGCCAACCCGCCCCATCCACGGCGGATCCCCACCACCTGATGTCCCTCTTCGGAGGCCCGGTTCACCACCGCCTTGATGCAGGCGTTGAGCCCGGGCACGTCTCCACCACCAGTCAAGATTCCGATTCGCATGGGGCGGCAGAGTACCGCCGTCGAAAGGGCCGGCTACCGCCTCTCGTATGCGAGGTACACGGCCCCCGAATCGAACACCCGCTGGTCGACCAGACGGAGTGGGAGCTCACGCCCGGCGGGGAAGAACGGTTTCCCCGAGCCGACCACCACGGGCAGGACAATCAGCCGGAACTCGTCGATCAGGTCGAGCAGCGAAGCCGCCAGGCCGGCCCCGCCCACGTCGAGCGGACCCTCGGTTTCAGCCTTGAGACGGCTGACCACCGCAACCGCTTCCTCGCTGCGAACCAGTTCGACACCGGACCGGACGCTCTCCAGCGTGTCCGAGAACACGAAACGCGGCGTGTCGACATAGGCGCGTGCGAATTCTGCCTCGACGTCGGGTAGGTCATCCTGCATCGCGGCTGCGGTCCAGTGGTCGTCCATGGTCTCGAACAGCCGGCGCCCGTACAAGAACGCGGCTGCCGCCTTGGTTTGTTCATTCCAGTGCCGGTGCACGTCGTCTGCAGGCGGCCCCGAGAATTCGATGCTCCCACTGGAATCCTCGATATAGCCGTCGATTGACACATTCATTCCATAGATGACCTTGCCCATGCGCTGCTCCTTCGTTTGTGCATGCCTTACCCGACCATCGCCCTCGCCAAGTAGAAGAACGCCGCTCCCACACCGAGAACACCCCAGAGATTTCTACGAAAGACGAGCGCTCCGAGCAACCCGCCGAGGGCCGCGGCGAGTGCAGGCGACACCGCCAGTGTTCCATCTGGGGCAGCCAATCCAGTGGCGGCGATGGCCACGAATAGGGCCAGCGGGAAAACATCCAGGAAGCGTCCCAGCCGCCCTGCCGGAGCTGGTCGCGGTCGGAGCATGAACGACAGCCTGGAGGCGTACGTGATTGTTGCAACAACAAGGACCAGTGCAACATCACTCACCGAAGGCCATCCCCACCGCCGAGGCCGCCACGGCTGCCACTGTCACCTGCCAGGCAGACGGCAACAAGAGGGTCGCAGCGATCGACGCGACCACCGCCGAGCCGGCGACTAGCCAGTCCCGCCGTCCCTGGATCATCGGCGCCGCGAGACCGAGGAAGAGCAGCGGAAAGAGCACGCCAATCCCGACGGCTTCAGGATCGATCGCGGCTCCCAACGTCGCCCCGATGACGGTTCCGCCCACGAATCCGGTGTAGAGCATGAGGTCGGCAGCCGTCTTGTATGCCACGACATCCTCGACGCCGGCGTTGGCCGCGCGCACCGTGAGACCGAACGTCTCGTCTACGAGGATGAAGGACAGGCGGAGCCTGGTTGCCAAAGGCCTGGGCCCGATGATGCCGGCTAGCGCCGCAGACATGGGTAAATGGCGCAGACCGAGCCCGGTGGCCGCCAGCAACACCGGCACCGGGCCCGCAGCCAGAAGGCCGATCATGGCGAACTGGGCGGCACCCGAGACGATGACGACCGAAGAGAAGATCGCCAACCAGGGTGAGAATCCGGCGCTCAACGCCAACACGCCATACGCCGTTCCGAAGAAGGCAACGGCGAGGATGATGAGAGCCGAGTCGCGAACGCCCTGACGGAAAGACGCGTTCTCGAGCACCCGGGCACGCTAACGGT
>JBEVIF010000048.1:0-4643 GCA_040510795.1 Acidimicrobiia bacterium | reverse complement strand
AGCTGATATCGGTGCTGCCGTCGTGTGACACGTTCTGCACGATCATGTCGATGTTCACCCCTGCAGCCGCCAAGGATCCGAACAGCGCCGCAGCAACCCCTGGTCGGTCGGGAACGCGGTTCACCGTGACCTTTGCCTCGGACCGGTCGTGTGCGATGCCACTGACGATCGCTTGCTCCATCGGTGACTCGCGCACCCAGGTCCCTTCACCGTCGTGGAACGATGACCTGACGTGGATCGGTACCTCATAGCGGCGTCCGAATTCGACCGCCCGTGACATCAGGACGCCTGCTCCCCCAGCGGAGAGCTCGAGCATTTCGTCGAATGGGATCTCCTCCAGTTTCATCGCATCAGGCACCATTCGCGGGTCGGCGGTGAAGACCCCGTCGACATCGGTGTAGATCTCGACACTGTCCGCTCCGAGCGCCGCGGCAAGGGCGACGGCGGTGGCATCGGAACCGCCCCGTCCCAGAGTGGTTATCTCCTTCGACTCGGGATCCACACCCTGGAACCCGGCAACGATCACCACGCGGCCCTGGGCCAGGCTGTCCCGGACCCTGGTCCCCTGTATGTCAAGGATCTTGGCCGAGCCGTGGGAGGAATCCGTCAGAATGCCCGCCTGGGACCCGGTGAAGCTGACGGCGGGGATGCCTCGTGAGTTGAGGGTGATCGAGAGCAGGGCCATCGAGATCCGCTCCCCTGCGCTGAGCAGCATGTCCATCTCTCTGGGCGAGGGGTCGTCGCTCACCTCGGCAGCCAGAGCCACCAGTTGATCCGTGGTCGCGCCCATGGCGGAGACCACCACCACAACGTCGTGGCCTTCCCGCCGTGTCGACTCGACACGGTCGGCCACGGCCTTGATCCGGGCCGCGTCCGCCAGCGAGGTTCCACCGAACTTCTGGACCACGAGGGACATGACCAATAGTTTGGAACGTTTCCCTGACAAACACGAACACTGGCCTCGGGATTGCGCCGGGTCCGTGCCTAGAGTCGCTCCGCCATGACCGACAGACGCAGGCGTCAGAAGGAGCAACGCGCTGCCAAGCTAGAGGCCGAGAAGAAACAGGAGGCCCGCAAGGAGCTGGGACGGCGCCTCGGGACCGCGTTGGTGTTCGGTGTAGTGGTAGTCGGGATCGTCGTCGCCGGCGCCTATTTCGGCAGTGACGAAGGCGAGCTTCCTCAGGGGTACGCAGACTTTCGAGAGCAGCCCACCGCGTGTGGCGCCGAACAGCCCGAGCCAGAGCCAGTCCTCTCCTTTGGCGCACCTGAGCCACAGACCGATGTGACTGCCGAGTCCACGGTGATGGTGACCCTAGAAACCTCGTGTGGGGACATCGTCATCGAACTCGACCCGGCTGGTTTCCCGGTCACAGCCAACTCATTCGTCTTCCTGGTTCGTGAGGGGTTCTTCGACGGGCAGGTGTTTCATCGAATCGTCCAGGATTTCAGGGTCTTCTCCGGCGATCCCGCGGCCAATGGAAGCGGAGGTCCGGGCTACCAGATCGCCGACGAGTTCCCTGCCGACGACTTCGTGCTGGCTCCAGGCATGGTGATGATGGACAACGTGGGCAGGGGGACGACAGGAAGTCAGTTCTTCGTTCTCACCGGGGAAGCCGCCTCGGCCCTCAATCCGCAGTTCAACCTCCTCGGCACGGTCGTATCGGGAGAGGACACTCTCGAGGCGATTGCCGCGGTCGAGACGGCGGTCCGGCCCGGATCGACAGAGCAGAGCCTCCCACTGGAGACTGTGTACATCGAACGAGCCACGGTCGATGTAACCGACTCTTGACGGCCCGGCGAGCCATCATCCTTCTCTGAGAATCAGATGGCCGTCGATCTCCATACGCATTCCACGGCCTCCGACGGATCGGAGACGCCTTCCGCCCTCGTCGAGATGGCTGTTGACCTGGGTCTGAGCGCCCTCGCCCTCACCGACCACGATACGCTCCAAGGGATCGAGGAAGCACGTGCTTCTGCGGACAGCGCGGGGATCGACCTCATCCCCGGGACGGAGATCTCGCTCGATTTCCTCGGTGGCATGCATCTGGTTGTCCTTTGGCTGGAGCCGGGACCGGGTCCACTCCAGGACCGGCTAGCCGGGCTCCAATTGGGTCGCGAGGGACGCAACGCTGCCATCGTCGGGCTGCTCGCCGACCACGACATGCCGATGTCTCTCGAGGAAGTGATAGCGGAGTCGGGCGGCGGCACGGTGGGACGACCCCACATCGCAGCGGTCATGATGCAAAAGGGCTACGTGGAGTCGATCGCCGAGGCCTTCGACATGTGGTTGGGGGCTGGCAAGCCCGCCTACGCTCACCGGCCACGGCTTACGCCCGAAGAGGCCATCGGTCTCGCCCGTGATTCGGGCGGAGTGCCGGTGCTGGCCCACCCCCACACGCTCGGCATCAATCGTTCCCATGAGATGGCCGACGTTCTCGTCCGGCTCCGCTCTGCAGGGCTGGTGGGCTTGGAGGCGACGTACTCGGCCTACCAAAGGCACGAGCGCGAGGGCTATGCGGATCTCGCCCGTCGCTTCGGACTGATCGTGTCAGGAGGGAGCGACTACCACGGTTCGTACAAACCGAATCTCGAGCTCGGCATCGGGTACGGAGACCTGGTCGTTCCGGAAGAGGTCATGGATGAGCTTCGGGCAGCGGCGGGATGAGCCGGCCGCTCAAGATGGGCGCGGCCGCCGCCGTGATCTCGGCGAGCATCCTCATCTCCCGTCTGCTTGGCCTGGGCCGTGAGGCCCTCTTGGCAACTCTGATTGGGGTCAACACCGAGGGTGACCTGTACCGCCAAGCGTTTCTCATCCCCGATTTCCTCAACTATCTCCTGGCAGGGGCATACCTCACCATCACACTGATCCCGATCCTGAGCCGGTATCTGGAAAAGGAAGATCCAGACGGGGCGAGCCGGGCATTCACCTCCGTCTTCCGATTCGTGGCCTGGGCCATCCTCGGTCTGACGACCGTGATGTGGCTGGCGGCAGAACCAATGGTTTCGCTCATATTCCGCGACGTCCCCGACCCGGAGCGATTGGCATCCCTGACCAGGTTGGTGCTCCCCGCCCAGGTGTTCCTGGTGATGGGCGCCCTGCTCATGGCGGTGCAATACACCCATCGTCGATTCCTGATGCCCGCATTGGCCCCGATCGTCTACAACGTCGGGATCATCGCCGGCGGGCTGATCGGGGCGGCGATGGGCGAGCCGGGCCCGGAGGCGTTCCTGTGGGGTGCCGTCATCGGCTCTGCGGTGGGCAACTTCGGGCTGCAATGGATCGGGGCCCGCGCCACCGGAACCTGGCTGACTCGTGTGCCGCGCGGTACTTCATCTGTGAAGGAGTACCTGATCCTGGCGCTACCACTGATGTTGGGTCAGTCCATCGCGGTGCTCGACGAGCAGTTCGTCAGGTTGTTCGGGCAGATCGATGACGGAGCGACCGCCGCGCTCAGCTTCGCGCGCCAGCTCAACATGGTTCCGGTCGGGGTGATCGCACAGGCAGCGGGCGTAGCCGCTTTTCCCTTCCTCGCCCGATTGGCGGCGGGAGGCAACCAGGACGAGCTGACCCGGACCACCGGCCGGGCGGCCCGCAACACCGTGTTCGTTGCGGCGGCCGCCACGGCTGCGCTGGTGGTGCTGGCCCGCCCTCTCGTCCGACTCATCTACCAGCACGGCGAGTTCAGTGCGACCGACGGCGAGTTGGTCGCGAACCTGCTCGTGCTCTATGCCTTCTCCATCCCGGCCTGGGGCCTTCATCAGATCCTGTCCCGCCACTTCTACGCGAAGCGGATGATGTGGCGGGTGGTCCTCATTGGCACCGTAGGGACTCTTCTCGCCATCCCGGTCTGGCTCGGCCTCTACTCCACCATGGGCGTGGAGGGGTTCGCCCTCGCCTCGACTCTGGTGATGACTGCATACGCCCTGGCCCTGCTCGTGGCCTGGGGCCTCGATGCCGGCTGGGCCGCGGTGCGAGCCCTCGTGCCATCGCTGCTCAGAGGCTTGATGGCTGCCGCCCTCGCCGTGTTGTTGGCATATCCCCTGGTCAGAGCTCTATTCGACAACGACGACTTAACGATCTGGGAGGGTCTGTCCGCCGCCGCGTTGGGTGGCCTCACCACTCTCGCCGTGTTTCTCGGGGTCTCCTACATGCTCCGGGCTCCCGAACTGCGCGATCTGATGCGACGTGGCTGACGCATCATCGGGGGCGGAGGATGTCCCGAGGCATGTTCGGCTCCTCGGGGCGATCCGCGAGCATCCAGGCTGGGACGGGGCGTGATGTCCCCTGGGGGGCACGACTTGCCGCCCGCTCCTCCTCGGTGATCCGGTCGAGGACGACGGCGATCAACGCCGCCTCGAACTCGCCGGCGCCACCTCGGATCTCGATGTCTCGAATCATGTGGGCAACTCCACCAGTTCGATCAACGTACCAGTGAGGTCGGCGGGATGGACGAAAGCGATCCGGGTGCCCCGCCCTCCGGGGCGGGCAGCCTCGTCGACGAGTCTGGCACCCTCCTCGCGCAGGTGCTCGAGAGCGATGTCGATCGACGCAACCGCGTATGCGACGTGGTGCAAGCCCTCGCCCTTGCTCTCGAGGAATCGGCCTACCGGGGTGTCGGCGCCAAGAGGCCGCAATAGCTGGA
>JBEVIF010000047.1:0-5236 GCA_040510795.1 Acidimicrobiia bacterium | reverse complement strand
TTCGCCAGCTTCATGGAGCTCAAGGCCACGGATTCCAGGAAGCCGGACTGGAAGCGGTGGCTGGCCTTTGCCAACCTCGAGGTGCCATGGGCGATGGGCACCGACCAGCTGGCGACGACCCGGCCCATCGAGTTCGAGGTCAACTCGCCGGCCGAAGTCGACGAGATGTTTGACTCCATCACCTATGGCAAGGGCTCGGCCGTCTTGAGGATGATCGAGCAATTCATCGGCGAAGAGGAGTTCCGCACCGGGGTTGGCAACTATCTGCGCAAACACGCGTACGCCAACACGGTCACAAGTGACCTCTGGGAAGGCCTAGACGGAGCAGCCGACTGGCCGGTCGGCGAGATCATGGACACCTGGGTCAACCAGAAGGGTTTCCCTCAGATCGACGTCAGGGTCGTGCCGGAGGGGATCCATCTCGGCCAGCGTCGCTTCCTGGCCATACCGGACGAGACCGA
Organism: Acidimicrobiia bacterium; assembly: GCA_040510795.1. Lineage (GTDB taxonomy): Bacteria > Actinomycetota > Acidimicrobiia > Spongiisociales > ZC4RG35 > JARDZU01. Next base: position 4,775 of record JBEVIF010000047.1, on the reverse strand, counting down.
CATCACGATCTGGGACGTCCCCATTCAACTGCGTGGTGTCGTAGACGGTGAGCTCTTCGAGACGAAGGTCCTCCTCATCGAGGACGAGACGGTGGTCCCGATCGACGGCCCGTTCGACTTCGTGGTGGCCAACGCCGGTGGTCATGGGTTCTACCGGACCCGCTACTCCGACGAGCTGTTCACCGGCCTCCTTGGCCACCTTGACACTCTCGGCGACATCGAACGACACATCCTCGTCTCGGACACATGGGCGATGGTTCGTTCGGCGCAGGTGCCGGCGTCCGCCTTCCTCGATCTGGTCGGGGAGTTCGGCGAGGAGACCGAGCACGCTGTGTGGTCGGTGATCATCGGCGGGCTCAGGTCACTGGAGCATCACGCCCTGGAAGAGCAGACCCGTCCCGCGTTCGAGACGTTCGTCCGCCATCTGGTCGGACCCGTCCTCGACCGTCTCGGTTGGGAGGGGTCAGGGGACGAGAGCGACCTCACCCGGAAACTGCGGGGCGACCTGATCGCGGCCCTCGGAATCCTGGGCGACGAGCCCTCCACCGTCGAAAAGGCACGGGAGCTCGCGGGCGACGTCCTCGGGGGCGCCCAATTCGATCCTGAGGTGTGCACCGCGGCCCTGTCGGTCTATTCGCACCACGGAGGGGCGGAGGAGTACGAAGCGCTGTGGGCCGCCTATCACAAGACCAACGCCCCGGCCGAGAAGGTCCGCTATCTCCGCTCCGTTGCCGGGGTCGAGGTGGAGGAACTGGCGCTGTCGACCATGGAGAAGATCGTCAGCGGCGACATCAGGACACAGGACGGGTTCTGGGTCTTCGCCCGCCTCCTATCGGGCGAAGCCGGGCCCACCGTCTGGCGAGACGCCCGGAGCCGGTGGGACGAGGTGCTGGGGGTGATGCCAGGCATGACCAGGAGACGCGTGGTGGAGGGTCTACCCGCACTCTCCCAGCCAGAGGTCGCGGCCGACGTGAAGAGCTTCTTCGCCGAGCACCCAATCCCTGAGGCTGCCCGCTTCCTAACCCAGAATCTCGAGCTCCTCGACACCAATGTCCTACTCCGCGAGCGGGAGACTCCGGTGGTCACCGAGTACTTCCGGGATTCACCAACTTCCTGAGAAACGAGCGCATTTCTCAGCTGACCGATGAGTCCGAGCGGCCTCGCCAGTCCAAGAACTGAAACGGCGAAACGGAGTACATCATGACAACCGGCGACACACCTGGGAGCACCGAGACCTTCGAAATGGACCTGACACGCACCTTCGACGCGCCCGTGAGTGAGGTATGGAGGGCATGGACAGAAGGCGACTACATCCGCGAGTGGTGGGGACCGAGTGGGTTCACCGCTCCGGTTGCCGAGATGGACGTGCGCGAGGGAGGGGCCTCTCTGGTCGCGATGCGAGCTCCCGACGAAATGGGTGGGTTCGAGCATTTCAACACCTGGAGTTACCAAAAGATCGTGCCCGAGGAACGTTTGGAGTTCACGTCGCGATTCGCCGACCAGGACGGGAAGGCGATCGATCCAGCTTCGGTCGGCATCCCTCCAGGTATTCCAAAGGAAGTGCCCCACGTCTTGACCTTCTCATCGAGACCGGACGGTGGGACAGACTTCACCGTGACCGAATACGGATACACCTCTCCAGATGTGGTCGAGCTGTCGCGGGCGGGGATGGACCAGTGCCTCGACAAGATGGCATCGCTGCTGGAGACTCCTCCACCAACTGATATATGAACAAGGGCCCCGGCCAGGCCGGGACCCTTTTCGTAGAACGTAAAACCCTGGCTACTTCAGCTCGACGCTGGCGCCGGCGGCCTCGAGGACCTCCTTGGCCTTGTCCGCGGTCTCCTTGTCGACGGCCTCGAGCACGTTGGCAGGGGCGCCGTCGACGAGATCCTTGGCCTCCTTGAGACCGAGGCTGGTCAGGCTACGAACCTCTTTGATGACCTGGATCTTCTGAGCGCCGGCAGCGGTGAGGACGACGTCGAACTCATCCTGCTCTTCCACTGCGGCCGCAGCACCACCATCGCCACCGGCGGCGGGGGCAGCAGCGACGTCCACCGGGGCGGCGGCAGTCACGTCGAACTTCTCCTCGAAGGCATCGAGGAACTCCTTGAGCTCGAGGACAGTCATGCCCTCGAAGGTTGCGATCAGCTCATCGGTGCTGAGCTTGGTCTTGGTGGCCATTTCTCACTCCTCCTCGGCCGAGACGGCCGTTTCTGTTTCAACGGGCTCCTCCGCGGGCAGGGTGGCAGTCGATTCGCCTCCTGCCGGTGCGAGCTCGCCCGACTCTTTCTTCTCCAGAAGCTGTTGGAACATCGTTGCGGCGCTTCGATTGAATGACGCAAAAAACCCGGCCGCCTGTATGAGCGGGGCCTTGGCGGCGCCTGCGATCTTCGCCAGCAAAATCTCGCGCGGCTCGATGTCGGCCAGCCGCGAGACTTCCTCCGGGCCGAGGATGGTTCCCGAGAGCACGCCGGCCTTCAGGATGAAGACCTCATGCGACTTCGAGAAGTCCTTGAGGGCCTTCGCCGTGGCTACAGGGTCGCTCTTGGCGAATGCGAGCGCAGTCGGCCCGAGCAGGTGCTCGTCGAGACCGGTGATCCCGGCGTCGTCAGCGGCAAGCCTGGCCAAAGTCATCTTCACGACCTTGTACTCGGCGCCACTGGCTCGCAGGCTCGCCCGCAATTCCTGGACCGCCTTCACGGACAGGCCTCGGTACTCGGTTAGGAAGACCGCTTCGGATCCTTGGAGGCTCTCTTTGATTTCGGCAACAGCCTGGACCTTTTCTGGTCTTGGCATTCGCTCCTCCGGTCGGTAGACAACAAAACCCCTCGGTATCAGACGAGGGGCTCACGAGGAGCGACCTGCGTTGGCGGGAGAATCCCATTGAGCCCGAGGGCACCGACGGTCTGGGGCCGAGGTAATTGGAGTTGCCGGGCGAATTGTACCGGGCGCACGACGCTCGGCAACTCCGAGGTTTGTGCAGGCAGCGGGGAGCCGATCCGTAGGTAGGGTGGCCCGATGCCCGATTCAACGAGTGGCTACGCCCAGTCCGGGGATGCTCGCATCGCCTACGAGACGGCGGGGGCAGGGCAACCTGTCATCTTCATCCACGCCGGCATCGCCGACCAGCGGATGTGGCGTTCCCAGCTCGCCGAGGTCCCGCCAGGCTTTCGTTATGTGAGCCTCGATCTCCGAGGCCATGGGGCCACCGCCCTCACCGAGGCGCGATTCTCCAACCACGAGGACCTCCTGGCGGTGATGGACCATCTCGACATCGACAGCGCGGTGGTAGTCGGGTGTTCGATGGGCGGAGGCACTGCCTTCGACGTCGCCCTCTTCGCTCCCGATCGGGTCTCCGGTCTCGTGGTGATCGGAACCGGCGCGCCCGGTTTCGACGTCGACGAATACGAGTCTCCACAGTGGCCCGAGGTGCTGAAGGCGTACGAGGCCGGCGACATGGCCCGCGTTGCGGAGTTGGACGCGGAGATCTGGGTCATCGGGTACGGGCGGAGCCGGGACGAGGTCGACCCGGAAGTCGTGAACACGATGATCGAGATGGACCTGGGGATTCTCCCCATGGAGGACCGCCGGGACGAGCTACTCATCCCTCTCGACCCGCCCCGGGCCGAGCGATGGAACGAGATCGCGGCTCCGACATTGGTCATGGTCGGCGAGCACGATCTGCCAAATTGCCGTCAATCGGCAGAGCTGCTGGCCGGGGCCCTCAGCCATCACGATCCGATCGTGGTTCCCCACGCCGCGCATCTGCCGAGTATGGAGCAGCCGGAGGAGTTCAACCGCGCCCTGGTCGGCTTCCTTCAGGGCATATCAGGCTGATCGCGGCCATAAACGGCGCCCGAAACCCGAAGTAAGCCCTCACCTTCCAGATTCTCCCTGGACACCCCCAACGGGTCGCGCGACACTATTGACATTGAGAACAGGGGGTCTCCGTGTGACCGGGTGGGTTCCCTGACCGCCCCCACCCGCTCTTCGGACCCCAAATAACCTGAGGGTCGCGTAACCGACAGTTGAGACCAGCCCCTACCCTGGTCCACAGACGAGTCGTCGGAAGCGTGCGGACGGTGGACCTGGCAGCCGAAGCCCTCTAAGCCCACGGGATTCCGAAGCGCGGAGATCCCCCCTGTTTCATTACAAAGGCCCCCGCTGAAGCGGGGGCCTTTGTAAAGAGTGGTGGGTTGGTGAGTTAGCCGGCCGCTTTCGCAAAGTCCTCGAGGCTTCCCACATCGACCTTGACCCCAGGGCCCATGGTCGACGACAGCGTCATCTGCTTGAGGTAGCGACCCTTGGATGCCGCTGGCTTGGCTCTGAGTAACTCTGAGGAGAGGGCGGCGAGGTTGGACGTCAACTGGTCGACGCCAAACGAAACTTTGCCCACCGGGACATGGACATTCCCGTAGCGGTCGTTGCGATACTCGATGCGACCTGCTTTGAACTCAGAAACGGCCTTAGACACATCCGGCGTGACCGTCCCGGCCTTCGGGTTGGGCATGAGACCCCGCGGTCCGAGGATCTTCCCCAGCTTGCCGACCTCGGCCATCATGTCAGGGGTAGCGATGGCGACATCGAAATCGAGCTCACCGCCGGCCTGCAGCTTCTCGACCAGCTCTTTGCCTCCGACGATGTCGGCCCCGGCCTCGGTGGCCTCTTTTTCGCGGTCTGACGGGGCGAAGACCGCCACCCTCACATCCTTGCCTGTCCCGTGAGGTAGCGAGACCGTGCCACGGACGAGCTGGTCTGCCTTTTTGGGATCG
>JBEVIF010000046.1:0-3330 GCA_040510795.1 Acidimicrobiia bacterium | reverse complement strand
CGTCCCTGCCGGCCGCTCCTCGGTGGTGGTGTGGACGACCAGCTTGTGGACCGTGCCGATAGCGGCGATCTTTCTCGGAGAGCGGATGACTGGAGCGCGATGGCTCGGCCTGTCACTCGGCATCGCCGGGGTCCTCGCCCTTTTCGAGCCCTGGGGATTCGACTGGACGGAACCGGGTGTGGCCGTTGGTCACATCTTGCTCATCCTCGCGGCGATCACGAACGCCTCGACCGCGGTCCACATCCGGGCCCATCGCTGGAGCATCGCTCCCCTCGACTCGATGCCGTGGCAGCTGATGGCAGCGACGCTGATTCTCGTAATTCTCGGCTTCGCGGTCGAAGGGCCCCCGGTGATCGACTGGACACCGCAACTGATCTGGATCGTCCTCTATCAGGGCGTGCTGGCCAGCGGGATCGCCTTTTGGGTGCAGATAGTGATCCTTCGCAATCTGTCTGTGGTCTCGACCAACCTCACCCTCATGGCGGTGCCGGTGGTGGGCGTCCTGTCCTCGGCCATCATCCTCGGCGAGGATGTGACTACTTCACTGCTCCTCGGGCTAATACTGGTGGTCGCCGGGGTTGCCGTGAACCTGTTGTCTGATCGCCAGAAGACCGCCGAAACCGCAGAAATCCTCGACCCCCAGGAGGTGCCGTGATCGGGCGTCAGTCTTTGTCTTCGGACTCGAAGGCGTCGATCGAAGTCCGGAGATGCTCGTCCAGCGCCTTCACCGCGGCTTCCACGTCACGCCTTTCCAACGCATCGAGGATGTCGGCGTGACCGTGATTGGCCGCCTCGCGCAGACCCGGCTTGTGCTTGAGCGACGCCCCGATGTACATGACGGACGCGTCCTGGAGGTTACGAATGATGGCCGCCAACCGCGGAGATGCAGCCGTCTCATAGACGGCCATGTGGAAGACCCGGTTTCGATCGACCCAATCGACCGAGTGAGGTTCGTCGAGCATCCCCTGGTGGAGCCGGCGCAGCCTGCCGAGGAGCGTATCGCTCACATTGGGCACCGCCTGTCTCATCGCGAGCGGCTCCAGAACCCGACGGATCTCGTAGATGTCGTGGACGTCTTCGTCGCTGAGCTCGGACACAATCGCCCCGCGATGGGGGTCGAACTGGACCAATCCCTCGGTGGCCAGGTCACGCAGGGCCTCGCGAACGGGAGTCGTGCTCACGTCGAGCATTGCAGCCAGCTCCGCCTGAACCAGCCGGCTACCACTGCCCAGCTCTCCATTGAGAATGGCCCGGCGCAGGACGCTCCGCACGAATTCGTGGGCGGTCTGCCGGGTGGCAGCGAATCCCTCCTCGGGCGGCGAGATTCGAAGCTCGGGTGTCTGTTCCATCGGGCTCAGCCTACAAAGTCGGAGCACCGGAACGGCTCCTACCATTCACTAACCCTTCGAGGAGTGTTGTGAGAGCGGTCCGCGTCCAGGCGCCCGGAGTCGTCGAAGTGGGCGATGTGCCCGAGCCCGATGCCGGGCCCTCGGTCCTGGTCCGGGTTGGCCAGGTCGGGATCTGCGGCACCGATGTCAAGATCCTGGCCGGCAAGATCCCGGTGGACTACCCACGGATCATGGGCCATGAGATGGTCGGCGAGGTGGTTGCTGCGCCCGCGGAGTCGCCGTATCAGGCCGGCACCAGGGTCCTGGTCGACCCCGGTGTTGCCTGCGGATGGTGTCACATGTGCCGGGCGGGTCGCTTCAACATATGCGTGAACGGTGGTCTGCTAGGCCGGGATGTCGACGGCGTGTTCACCGAGTACGCCGTGGTCCCGTTCAACCGCCTGATTCCCGTACCACCCAGTATTTCTGACAAGGCGTCGGGAGTCCTCCAGGTCCTGGGCACCTGCGTCCATGCCGTCAAGACACTCGATCCTTTTCCCGGGCAGGTGGCCGCGGTCATCGGCCTCGGTGTCGCCGGCCAGCTCATCACCCAAATCCTCCGTTTGCGAGGAATGACGGTCGTGGGGATCACCCGCTCGGAGTGGAAACGGGAGTTGGCGACCACCACGGGCACCCAACATACGGCGTCGCCCGATCAGGCAGCTGACGTGCTTGCCGAGGTCAGTTCCGGTCGCGGCCCGGATGTCGTGGTCGAGGCGGTGGGCACCGAGGCCACTTTGGCCCGGGCCATCGAGCTTGCCGGGACCGGGGGCGAAGTGTTGGTCTACGGCACGCTTACCGGAGGTGAAACGGGGCTCCCCTACTACCAGCTCTATCACAAGGAACTCACCCTTCACAACCCTCGCGCTGCGGTGGTTGGCGATTACGCCGACGGGGTTGACCTGGCAGCCTCTGGAAGGCTCACGCTGGAGCCAATCGTGACCCACGAGCTGGGCTTGGAGGAGGCGGAGAAAGCCTTCGAATTGGTGCACGACCCGTCCTCGCTGAAAGTGTTGATGAGGGTCTAAGCAGCCCTGTCAGGGCTGGTCTGGTCCGGTGATGTAGGTGTGGCCTAGAGGGCTGGTCCACTGGTAGATGCCGGGTCTGATCTGTTTCAGCTTCCATCGGTGCCGGTGGTGATCGATGTGATCATGTCGACATAACGGTCCGAGCTCGCGGATGGTGGTCCGGTGGGCTTCTGCCCAGGGGATCTCATGGTTGAGATCACATTCTGCGGCGGGCATGCGACACCCGGGGAATACACAAGTCGGATTCCTGGTCTCCACCTGACGTTTCTGAGCCGTGGTGGGTCTTCTTCTGGTGGTGACGACACCTACCGGTTGGCCCTTCTCGTCGACGGGGACGATCCGCCATTCCGAATCGGATGCTTCGTCGACGATCTGACGGGCCACATCGGCCAATACAGCTCCCCACCCGGGTATCTCCCCAGGCTGATCGTCGACTCCGGCCAGAGTGGTCATATCGACCCGAATCTCGACCACTCCGGTGTCGGAGGATCCGTCGGGTTGACGCTTCCCGGTGAGGAGATCCAAGAGAATGTCGGCTCGGATCTGATCGATCCTCCGTCTATCCCCTTTCGCCTTCAGAGCGCGGGCGAGACGGTTGATCCGTCTCATCGCTCGACTGGTCTCAGCCGGTGGCAGGTTCAAACCGATCAGATTGGCCGTCCCATCCTCGGCCTGTTCGGAGAACACTCTCCGCTCTTCCAACTTCTGCTCATACCTTTCCTGAGCCGCGGTCGGGTCGACCGAAATGATCAGCCTCTGCAGATGAGCTCGCAGCTGACCGGTAGTCAATGAAGGAGCACGTTCCAAGGCGGTATCACACACCTGTCGGGCCAAATCCCGAGGTAAGGGCATGCTCAGATCAGAGAGGATCCGAGCCCGAGCCAAATCGATCAGCCCTTCATGTAACGCCTCCC
>JBEVIF010000045.1:0-7999 GCA_040510795.1 Acidimicrobiia bacterium | reverse complement strand
GCCAACCGCACCCTCCTGTTGGAGAACGACAACATCCGCGTCGCCATGTCCACGTTGCTCGAACTTGGGGATATCGACCGATTCCTCGACATCGGATTCGATCTGACCTGGTTCTGGGCCCAGTCGAGTCTCCAGGTCGAAGGCCGGGACCTGTTGGTGGGAGCGCTCCGATCACATGGCGACGAAGCCTCGCCCGCGATGGCCGCCAGGGCGTGGCTGGCCGCTTCCCTGTTGGCGACCTTCCTGACAGACCCGGCCGCGGTGGGCTATGCAGACCTGGGTCTCGAATGTGCCCTGAGGGCGGAGGACGGCGCACTAGTCGGGTGGCTCACGCTGACACGCGGGATGGCTTATTCCAACCTCGTGGGTCATCAGGACGCGGCCGGGTGGATGGAGGAGGGTCGGCAGACATTGGCGGAGTTCCGGGACCCGCCGATGTGGGACCCGGAATGGGATCAGGCGATCATCGAGTTCATGCTCGCCTTCGGGCAGGCCGGTCCGCCGGAACAGCGGCGGGAGCATGTCGAAGACGCGATCTCGAAGGCGCTGGCGGTCGGCGACGGATATCTGGCCGCGGCGGCGATGATGACCTCGGCCGGGCACATCGGATCCGGTCACGATGAGTGGGTGCTGGCCAATTTGCGCCAGAGCATCGAGATCCTGAGTGATCTGGGATCCCGTCATGGGTTGGGCCATGCCCTCTACTACCACGGGGCGGTGACCCAGGATCTCGGACGGGGGGCTTCAACCGACGATCTGGCCGAGGCGGCCGAGATCCTGGCAGAGGTGGGTGACCTGCCCTGCTCCGCCCGGTCGGGCGCCCGTGCGATCCGCAGCCACATCGATGCAGGGCGTCTCGAGGCGGCCAGGGTCGAACTCAGGTCGGCTGCCCACCGTCTCCTCCTTTTCGATCGAGAGGTCCAGGCCGGGATCCCCGCACAGGCCCTCCGTCTTGCTCTGGCGGAAGGTGACCTGTCCGCAGCCGCCCGGTTTCTCGGCAGCGTCGAGCGGAACCGGGTCGGGGCCAGCCAGGACGAAGTGGCCCGATTCCGTGAACAGGTCGAGGGTGGTCTGCTCCCACCTGAGCGGGACCGCCTGATCGCCGAAGGGGCCGCCGCCGACTACCGGACGGTCTTGCAGTGGATCGAGCCCCCCGAGGCCCTCGAGGACCGTTCCTAGATGCGGGTCACCGCTCTCTATGTGCGGGTTACCGCGGGATAGACCTTGTCCTGCATCTCGGGTCTTTGCCACTGGGTGAGCACACCCGGCTTGGCACCGTATTCCTCGGATGACTTCGGGCCGTCCAGCTGCTCACGCATCTCGCGGATCCTGGCGAGATCTACGTCGATCAGGAAGGTGCCCGGACCGTCATCCTCGAAAACGACTTCTTCGGGTTGGGCCACCATGGCCATACCTCGCTCGGACTCGTCGAAGAGGTTCTGTGTCGTGATCACCACGGCGAGGTTCTCGGTAGCCCGCGCCCAGATCAGGTTTCGCCAGGCGGCCCACAGCTTCTTCTTGTCGATCCCGGCCGGCATGAAGATGATCTCAGCCCCGCGCAGCGCCAGAGCACGGGTCACCTCGGGCATGAATGCCTCGCTGCACATCGCCAGCCCGACAGTCCCATGTTCGCTCTCGAACACCGGGTACTCGTCGCCGACCCGATAGTCGAAATCCCAGACCCCGCCGGCGTAGATCCACGGCCCGGGCGGGTGAGTGCGGCGGTAGACACCGCTGATGGTTCCGTCCGGTCCGACCAACTTGAGGACGTTGTAGGCCGCCTCGGGCTCGCCCGCGATTGCTTCCAGTGTGCCGAACTGGATCGTGACACCGTGCTCTCCCGCTGCAGCGGCCATCGCCTCGGTGGGGTCGAATGTCATCGGTGTGCGCCACGGACCCGGGTACGTCTCAGGGAAAGCAACGACTTCGGCGCCCTGTGAGGCGGCGTATGAGATCTGCCGCAGAGCGTCCATCACATTCCGCTCGTCGTCCGGCGGACGATGGGCGACTGGCTGGACGAGGGCCAGGCGAAATCCCATCCTGCAACCTTATGCGGGAGGACAGCTTCCTCGGCGAAACCTAGGGACGGAGAACAGTGACGCTCCCCCCCTCCTCGACCACCTCAGAAGCGAGGTGCTCTGTTCCTCCCGGGCCATCGCCTCCCTTGCCGTCCCAAAGAAACAGACCGTTGAGGACGCCGGGCCGCAGCAACGCGGCTTCGAGCATTCGGAGGTTGTTCGCGGTGTGCGGATCGTCCAGACCGAGCATCTCCTCGTCTGGGCCGATCTGGACCAGATTCGGATCGGCCGTCACCTCGCGATAGGAAGCCACCCACTCCTCCCCGGCGAAACGGACCGACTCGTCGAGGAAGTCCCCCTCTTCACGTGGCAGATAGGCGTGCAACGGCCGGCCGGTCTTCAGCCATTCCTCGACGAAGAGGAGATCGCCCCCACAGGCGAGACCGGAGATTCCCTCTGCGTCGGCGTCGTCGATGAGCCAGATGGCTTCGGCAATCGCCCGCCGCACCACAGGCACTCGCTCAGGTGGGAAACGGGGAGACGGGCGGTCGGGTGTATCCACCATGTGGCCTGAGAACAGAACAGTCGCCATCACACGCCTGGGGTGATCTCGATGTTGGGTCCATCGGTATCAAGCATCAGGGCCATATCGGTGGGATCCATTGACGAGACGAATCCAACTCGAGCGACTGCGCTCGTCTCCGGGGCGAGATTGCTCTCTCCGGTGTTCTCGCCAAAGCAGTCAGGAGCCCCGACCGAGATCTGATCGACGTGAAGGGCATCGAAGGCCGACGGGCCGTATCCGGTGTAGTCATCATTGCCCGGCACGTCCTCGGACTCATTGTCCAGTCTGACGTCCAAGACGACCAGCCACTCCTCCGATTCCTTTCTGAAGTCCGTCTCTACCACCGTGTAGCGAAGCACGCGGTCGCGGTCCAGTTGTTCGACGCCGGTGGCGTTGGGTGCCACATCGACCTCCGCCCATGTCCCGTCGGGCGCGGGGCACGTAGGCAAATCGAAATCGCCGCCGCCACCTCCTGCCTGCGACTGCCAGATGACGACACCGACGACACCAAGGACCAGCAAGCCGATCACCGGCCACAGCCACCAGCGAGATTTCCCGACCGTCTCCTTGCCTTCGAGACGCCGGACCAGCATCTCGACATCTTCAGACCATGTCTCGTCGCGCAATTCCACGGCTTGTCGGCGCGCCAGGGCTTTCAGATCGTCAGGCAGTTGATGCTCCGACGGCAGGGATGCTTCACCGACGAGCACCGGCACCACCGGGTTGGGCGACTCCAACACGGAGCGCACCTCGGACCGGACATGGTCTTCGGGATCGTCGAGACGCCGACGACCCTCGGCGTCGGCGGCCCCAAGCCAATCCGGCCCGATCACCACCAGGGAAGCGTCGCTGGTCGAGATCGCTCGTTCCACCTGGTCGACGAAGTCGGTGCCGACCGCGATGGCGGAAACGTCCATGAATACGTTGCGGGTGCCGAAACTCGAGGCCAGGGCGTCATGGAGCCTTCCGGCCCGCCCCGCCGTGTCGTCCCGCCGGTAGCTCAGGAAGACCTTGATGGCTTGTTACTTCCCGTGGGCGACCAGCAGGGCCGCGGTCACCCCGTCGATCACTCCGGTCTTCTCCAGACCAAAGGCCTCCTGGAACCGCCCCACCCATTCGACGGTCTCGCTCCCGAAAACACCATCGGCGCCGTCCTTCGGCAGCGCCTTGGCGTTCCAATCGAGCAGGCACTGCTGGAACCGCTTCACCGCTGGGCCCTTCTTGCTCTTGGACAGAACCATCTCTTCCTCCTTCACGTCCATTGCCCCCGAACTGGCACTTTCAGGGCCACCACCGGGGACGGTTCGCCAATCCACATCTACGGCCGTGGGCCCCCGGTCGAGCTGGAAGTGCATCCGATCGGGTTTGTCCCAATGCCCGCCCCAGGACCACACCCGGGCGCCGGCGCTGTTGCGGATGGCCAGTGCCGCGGCGACATGGTCAGGACCGATCTTCCCGGCGAAGGGGTCACCCTCCGAGAAAGGGTTCTCGTCCGGGTCGATGTCCACTGCAATCCCGGCCGAGTGGAGCGAGGGCTGGTCCGTGCCCGCGATGAGCCTGCAGTTGTATGCCCAGCGAGAATCTGGCTTGTAACCGGCGGAGCGCAGGGCTACCTCGAGCGCCCGATAGGCGTCGACTGCGGGGGTGGGCACTCCGCCGATCCGGCGTTCGAAGAATTCGACATCGGCGAACGACCCATCACCTCTTCTGCACATCCATTCCTTCCACAGCGACCTCAGCGTCGCAGAGGTCGTCTCGAAGACGAGGTCAGGATCCTGGCGCTCGGCGTCGCCCTCGGGCTCCCGGAACTCCGGAGGGATCGCGTCATTTTCCATTCTTGTTGTACTCCTCCCTGATCCCTTTGATGGTGATCCCTTCGTTGGCCTGATACGTCGCGGTGGGGTCGTCCAGCCGGTGCATCTTCGAATCTCCGGCGTGATGAACGGCCATCAGCTGCCATGCCTGGTTGAAGACCGGGCTCCCGGAGCTGCCCCCTTCGGTGGGGGCGGTGTAGTGGACTTTGAGCATGTCGGCGTCATAGGCGAGAAGGTCGTTGCCCCTGATCGAAAACTTGATCCCACCCCCCGCCGGATGGCCGATGACATAGACATAGGCGCCCTCCATCACTGGCTGGGGCGACGCGGCGACGTCGAGCTGGCCTTTGAGCGCCGGCTCGGGTCCGGTGAAGCGAAGGATGGTGACATCGCATACCGAGGGTGGTGAGCTCCACAGGCACTCGAAGCCGGTGAGGACGAGTTGCTCCCCATCGACCGACTTGGTCACGTCGAAGACAGCCTTCGCCTCGCTCGGCAGCAGCTTGCCTACTCCGGGCTCCGGACTACAGACGTGGGCGTTGGTAGCCAGTACCAGTCCATCGCCAAAGTCGGGATGGATCAGATTCCCGCGCAGGAGGAATCCCGTGCCCCACGGCTCATCGGATGCGTCGGTGATCTTTCCCACCGATTCTGCGCACTCGAGACCCCTCATCAGGTGCTTGTACCCGACGGGCAGGGCCGTCCCGAAGATCTTCTCCAACTGGCCCGCGGAATCGGGCAGCTCGACTAGGGCCCTGGCCCCGAGTTGGAGCTTTTGCGCTGCGATGGCGACCAGCACCGGGTGATGTGGCTCGAGTTCCCAGATGTCTGCCAGCTGACGGCGAAGGCTCTCCAGCTCGAACGGCCGGACACTCTTGCTGCTGGCGAGTTTCTGTGCCACCGACACCGCTTCGTCCACTGACGCTTTGTCGCCCAGGGCGACCAAGGCCTCGACCTCGGTGGTGCGCTCCCAGATCTCCTGCAACTCGGGTGCCGTCTGCCTGACTTCGTCGAGGAGCGTCCGTGTCAGAGCGTCCGTGTCGACCGGCTGGGGAACGAGGATTCCGTCACGATGGGCCCGGGTGGTGAGTGCGAGGAGATTGATCCCATGCCAGAGCGGGTCGCCGCCTCCCGCGTATGCGAACTGATAGGCGGCAATTGCGCCGATCAAATCCTCGGACCGGCGGCTGGTCACGTATCGCTGCTTGCGGATCCGCCCGAGCAGCCCCAGTGCCTCTCCCCGTTCCTTCGCATCCTCGGCCAGATCGAGCAGCTCTGCGCAGGCGAGCTCGCCGGCATGGAGGGCCCCAGACTCGATCAGCATCTGGCAGTAGCGGCGACGGCCCGACGTCGTGATCGAGCCGACCGCGGTGGCCGCATCGGCGATGTCGATGACATGCTGGACCTGCCGGTTTCGCTGCAGCTCTGCCAGGACCTCGTCGACCTGATGGGGCTCCACTGTCCCCGACCACACCTTCCCCTTGACCACCCCTACCGCGGCGGCGATGTCCTCTGGTTTGCTCGTGTCGAGGCTGGTTAGGAGCCGCTCACCAAGCGGCGAGTCGAAGAACGACATCCCTCACAGACCCAGGCCTTCACGCACGGCATCCTGAACCACCGCCTGCCGGAAATACTTGCCGGAAGGATGTCGCATCACCCCGCCGTTGGAGACGACCTCGTCGACCACGGCGGATGTCTTGTTGCGCATGTAGTCGTTGGCGATGATCGGGTCGGCCACACATACCGGGTCGAGCCTGTCGACCACGTTCACCCAGCGGGGCAGTTCGCCGGGGTAGCCGTCGTCCTTCGACCACTCCGGCTTCAAGTTGTGCTGGACCTCGGACATGCCGAGCGGCGTGCCGATCGTGACCAGCAGGTCCACTTTCTTGGTGCCGGCAACCCGTTTGAGACAGTCGTACGCGATCACCGAGCCGAGGCTGTGCGCAACTACGACATGGGGTCCACCGTCGACGGCCCCAAGGTCGGCGCCGAACCGCTTCCTCACCTCATCGCGGACCTTGTAGCTGGACCCGGCTCGAGGCGAATGACTGGTGTTGAAGAGATAGTGGTGGACATCACGCAACAGCAGCCGCATCAGCGGCCGCTTGACGAACCACGGCAGAGGTATGGCCTCCAACGCCGATGCCGCCGCCACCCTGGCCTCTGCCCCCGCGTCCGGAGCTGCCTCGGCTGCCGGCTCGTCGGGATGGTCGAGGTCGTAATTGGCGATCATCGACTCGATGAAGTCCTTCTCGTCCCCGCTCGCTTCGGCGATGTACGACTCGTCGACCTCGGTGAGGGCGCCCGACTCGATGCCCTCGTACTCGATCGACTCGTTAGAGCTGCCCCCGGCGTCGGTGGCGGCGGCATACATGACGTCCGCCCAATAGACCATCGACGATGTCACGCCGTACACATCCAGGTCGACCCCGTCTCCGCCGTCGGCCAGGTCCCGCTTCCATTCCTTGAGCAAACGGGCAGGCGAAGGCTGGTTCATGATCCCGTGAACGAAGGTGATGTGGCCCATTGAGTCCCCCTTTCGGCTCCCGAGCCTACGCGGTCGGGCTCAGCCAGAGAGGGTCGTGGTCGTGGCTGCAGGGATCGTGGTAATGGTGGTGGTGTCTTCGGCCCCGAAGTAGTGGTATGCGTTGTCATTGCTGCCGTCGGAAAAGAACTCGAGCGGCGCGGTCGGTATGGCTATGCACGGGTCCTCGCGACTCCCCTCGGCCGAGAAGTTCTCGATCACGTATGCCTCGAGGGCGGGATCTCCGTCGAACGGGCTCCCCCCGGGGCAGTCGAGCCTCAGCGATCCGGACACGCCGAAGTCATTGATCTCGACCTCGGGACCGTCGGCCGTTCCGTCGACCCTCAGTCCCTCGGGCGTGCCGAACACCAGCACGAAGCTGTGCCGGGCGCCTTCGAACTCCAGACTCGTCGGGATCGCCGGGTCGTACCAGCGATCGGGCCCACCCTGTCTGGGGCCGAATCCTCCCACCACGAAATCGGACTGGTGGTCTCCCGGCTGCACCGGGAATTCGCCCACGACGCATACCGTCTCGCCGTCCCTCGGCAGCGGGGCCCCGAGTTCGCATATGTCGTCGCCGAGGAAGGAGCCGGCGTCGACACCGGAGATGTTGAGATCGGTCAGCACCGCATTCAGCTGGTCGGTGTTGGTGATGTCGAATCGGACCCAGTAGCTCGCCCCGGTGAGAGTGGGGGTTGGATCCGAGAGCCCAGCCGGCGACCAGGGCCCGTCGGGGCTCTCGCCGACCGAGGCCTCGACCAAGATGCGCGGATCGTCCCCGGTGGCGAAGGCGAATGCCACCTGGAGGAGCTCCGGGGGCACCGTCGGCGTTGGGCCATCGGTCGTCTCGGATCCGCCCGTGATCGTGGGCCCTTCGGTTGTGGAGCCAGGGATCGAGGTCGTGCTGGCCGGAATGGCACTTGACGTGGTGGATCCGCTCGCACTGGTTGTCGCCTCCGTTGCCCCGCCGCATCCGGCGACGAGGAGAGTGAGCACTCCAAGGGTCGCGGTGTATTTCATCCCCCCGACTTCCTGCCGACCGGGCCGGAACCCTACGCGCTGGTCAAGACGTCGCGCA
>JBEVIF010000044.1:0-3686 GCA_040510795.1 Acidimicrobiia bacterium | reverse complement strand
AGGGTGGCGGTCATCGTCTCATCCCTCGAACTCGTAGTGGACCCAGTACTTGGCCGACCAGAAAAGGGCCCCCGTCGTCAACACCGCGACGATGAACAGCGCCCAAGCCAACGTAGCCGCGTACCCCATGTTGAAGAACTGGAACCCGGTCCTGAAGAAATAGAGGGCAAAGAACTGGGTCGCCCCGTTGGGGGCGCCGCTGCCGTTGTTGAGGACGAAGGGGACAAGGAAGTAACCGAAGATACCGATCAGGGTGATGACCAGGTTGTAGAAGATGATCGGGGTGATGAATGGGATGGTGATGTGCCGGAAGGAGCCCCACTCCCCGGCGCCGTCGATGCGGGCCGCGGCATAGAGGTCTTCCGGGACCCCTTTCATGGCGGCAATGAAGATGAGGACGGCATTCCCCACCGCCCAGAGACCGATGAACACCAGGGAGGGGTAGATCCAGAACTCATCGTGGAACCAGTCCGGCCCGTCGATACCAAAAATGGCGAGGATCTTGTTCACCCAGCCTATTTGCCCATTGAAGACCCCGTTGAAGATGAGGACCGCGGCCACGAAGGGGATGATCGACGGCATGTAGAAGAGGGCGCGGAATGTCTCCCGCCCCTTGAGGGACCTGCTGACCAGGAGATACGCGACGGCCATCGGGACCAGAATCGCGACGGGAAGGGCGATCGCCCCGAACTTGAGGGTGACCAATACCGACTGGTGAACATCGGGGTCGTTGAACAACCTGACCCAGTTCTCCAGTCCCACGAACTCCATCGGCTCGTCACTCACCAGGTCGTAGTCGGTGAAGGAGAACCAGAGGGAGGCCGCCATCGGGATCGCGTACCAGAGGAAGAACCCGAGTATCCAGGGCATGACGAACCAAATCCCGGCTCGGCCCCGTCTCCTTGCCAGGGATGATCTCCTGGGCCGAGAGAGAGCGGCCGGGTGCTCGGCCGCTCCCTCGTCGACGATCACAGTCATGCGATCGACCCTAACCGTCAGCCTTCGGCGTTCTCGGCGAAGATCGCGCTCAGGTCGCTTTCCACCTGGGCGATCTCGGCATCCAGATCGATATCTGGATTGGACAGGAGCCCGGTTTCGAGCTCCTTGAGCCGGATCTTGTACTCCGACCATCCGGGGAGGAAGGTCTCGTGGCTCGGGTTGTCTGCATAGTTGGCTCCATCGAGGATGGTCTGCCAGTTGACCCCTTGCGGGTACCTCTCATCTTGGGCTGCCAGGTAAGCGTCCATCAGCGCCGGGTCCGCCGGCGCTGCACCGTAGGCCGTCAGCAGGTCCAGAGCCGCCTCGGTCAGGAGGTAGTACATGGCCGTGAAGGCCTCGTCAGGATGCTCGGTCGAGTCCAGGATGCGGAAGGTGTCCGCATGCAGGTTGGCTGTGACCACCCCGTCATTGGAAGGCATGACCGCGTAGTCCCAGAAGTCTCCGGCAATGGTGTCGCTCTGAATGCAGCACGTGTACCAGAGGTGAGTCGCCGCCATTGCGATGTTCCCACCCTGGAACAGGTTGTCGCCCGCATCCAATACGGTCTGGTCTGGTGAGATGCCTCGCTCCCACACGTTGGCGTGGAACCACTTCCACTCCTCTTCCCAGATCGCCGGGATGTCGGCTGTGCCGTCATCCGCCATCGGGTAACCGGCGCCCCAGAACGACCCGTTCTGGAAGAGACCGGTGGTGAACTGCCAGTGGAAGCCCCACTGGGTCGCAGTCGTGCGGTCGAAAGCGGGATCCGTGGCGTCCACCCCGTTGCCGTCAACGGTCAGGATCTCGGCGATCTCCTGGACCTTGGCCCAGTCCCAGGTTCCCTCGTATTCCGTGCCCTCACCGTAGACAGTCACGCCATCCGGCCCATACTCCTGTGGCGGTTCGGGCAGACCGGCCTCCGCAAAGAGGTCCCGGTTGAAATAGATGGCCGACGGGAATGAACCGAACGGGAGACCAACCAAGGTCCCGTCGGCTTCCCGCTGGTTGTCCACGGCGGCGGTCGCCCATTGTGAGGTCTCCACCCCGGTCGACTCGATCAACGGCTCGATGTCCAGGTAGAGCCCGGCGAACCCATTCGAGCCGTCGCGGCCTACCGGACCGATGATGTCCGGGGCGTCGCCCGTCGCGATCTGGTTTGCCAGAGTCGTGTAGGCGACGTCGTAGTCGACGATCTCGAGCACGAGCTCGATCTCATCCTGCGACTCGTTGAAAGCGGCAACGACCTCCTCTTGGGCCGCCTTCTGCTCCGGCTGATCCCCGGCGCCGAGCCCGACGAACCATCGGATCTCGACGGCCTCGCCGGAAGGTGCCGCGGTCGTAGCCGCCGCAGCGGCCGTCGTAGTGGACTCCTCGCTACTCGCCGCCGTGGTGCTGGAACCACCGGTGCCACCGGAGTCACCACACGCGCCGAGGATCAAGAGGAGGACCACCACGAGGGCGGTGCTCTTGGTCTTCTTCATTGTCTTCCTTCTCCTCCTTCTGCCCCGGCTATTTCAACGGCCGCGTGGCCGCTGCGGTCCTGCACCGGGGAAAGACAGGACCTTTCTTTCGGGCTATCCCGATAGACCTCCAACCGTCGATTGCCTGATGACCAACTCGGTTGGAAGAAGCACTCGCCGCGGCCCACCTTCCGGGCTCTCCAGGAGGCTGAGGAGGGCAGAGGCCGACTCGATGCCTTGGGCGTGCACCCCCTGACGCATCGTGGTCAGTGGAGGGCTGAGCTCGGATGCGACCGGGAGATCGTCGAACCCGGCCAGCGCCACGTCCTTGGGCACATCCAGACCCGCGGCCTTGATCGTCTCCAGCGCCCCGCTCGCAGTGGCGTCATTCGCGCAAAAGATGGCATTAACTCCCAGTTCGAGCAGATTCGCTGCGGCCGCGATACCGGTAGGGCGGGTGAAGTCGCCCTCTACTACGAAACGATCGGCGTCGAGGCCGGCGCGCTTCATCGCCCGCCGGTAACCGACCAGCCGGTCTTCGCCGGCCACGCTGCCCAGACGCCCGGTTATGTGGCCGACACGGGGCCGGCCGAGGTCGATGAGGTGGGTCGTGACCGTGTCGGCGGCACCAATATTGTCGATATCGACATAGCTGGCGGTCAGATCAGAGCGCCGATGACCAATGAGGACGGTGGGAAGGTCCGAGGCGAGCAGGCCATCGACCAGCGGATCATCGAGGTTGTCTGCAGACACGATGACTCCATCCATGAGACCGGTGCCCAGGATCCGGTCCAAGGTCTCCTCCTTGCTCCGGTTGCCCAGCCACAACATCATCCCGCTCGCACGATCGGCGAGGACGTCACTGACTCCGTGGAGCAGAGCCACGAAATAGGAGTCTTCGAAGAGGACAGGTGGGGCGACATGCATAACAACGCCCACCACCCCAGTGCGCCCCGACGCCAGAGAGCGTGCGGCGAGGTTTGGTCGATAGTTGGTGCCCTCGATCACCTCGAGGACCCGTCGTCTGGTCGCTTCTGAGACCGACCCCCCGTTGATCACCCGGGAGACGGTGGCACGCGAAACACCGCTGAGTTCGGCCAAGTCGTCGAGCGTCCGCGCCATCCGTTCGAGCTCCTCCCTCTGAGAGCGCTCTCAAACATACCGACGATCATTAGGCGCTGTCAATCAAAACCGGGGATCAATTTTCCAGAAGTTTGGAAAGCGCTTTCAGGAGGGGTGCTTCCAGGT
>JBEVIF010000043.1:0-3328 GCA_040510795.1 Acidimicrobiia bacterium | reverse complement strand
CCCTTGTCGAGGTCGTGTCCAGACCGGACCTGCGCAGTGCCACCGAATCCCGGGTCTACGCACAGGAGCTGCGTTCGATCGTTGCCGAATTGGGGGTCTCGGATGCCAGATTGGAGGAAGGCTCGATCAGGTTCGACGCCAACGTCTCGATTCGGCCGGAGGGCGAGGACGAATACGGCACCAAGGTCGAGATCAAGAACATGAACTCGTTTCGCTCGCTGGAAAGGGCAATCGCATTCGAGATCGAGAGGCAGATCGGGGTGGTCGAGTCGGGTGGTGAGGTGATCCAAGAGACGCGTCATTGGGACGAGGAGACCGGCGTCACCCATTCCATGCGGGTCAAGGAGGGCTCCTCGGACTATCGCTACTTCACGGAGCCGGACCTCGTGCCCATGGTCATGACCCCGGAGTGGGTCGCCGGCATCGAAGAGCGACTCCCCGAACTGCCCGTTAGCCGCAGGGCCCGATACTCGGTACAGGGCGTGGCCGAGGGCACCGCAGGCGTTCTCTCCGCCCTCGACGCCGATCTGCGACGGCTCTACGACGAAGCCGTGCTGTCAGGGGCACCGGCCCGGTCGGCCGCCAACTGGATCACGGGCGAAGTCGTGGCCTGGCTGCGCAAAGCCGAGATCGAAGCGCGGGACGCCTCCCTCGACGGGCCCGGCCTCGCCGAATTGATCGAGATGGTGGACGACGGGTCGGTGTCGAGCTCGGCCGCCAAGGACGTGCTCGATGGAGTTCTCTCGGGCGAGGGTCGCCCGAGGGAGGTTGCTGACACGAGGGATCTGCTTCAGGTGAGCGATACCGGGACACTGGAGGCCGCGGTCGCCGAGGTGCTGGCCGCCTACCCGCGCGCCATCGATGAGTTCCGCGGCGGTGAGGAGAAAGTAGTGGGGTTCCTGGTGGGCCAGGTCATGAAAGCCACGGAGGGCAGGGCCGACCCGCGGCTGGTCAACCAGCTCATCAGGGAGAGGATGTCGGGCTGACCGGCGACGGTTAGCGTCGATCTCACATGCAGCGCCACACCAAGATCATCGCGACGCTCGGGCCCGCCGTGGCCTCGCCTTCCGGGATCCTCGCCCTCGTCGAGGCCGGAATCGATGTCGCCCGGCTCAACTTCTCGCACGGCGACCACGAGATCCATCGCGCCATGGCCGGCTGGACGCGCGACGCCGCCAAGGCGACCGGGCGAACGGTGGCCCTCATGCAGGACATCCAGGGGCCCAAGCTCCGTGTCGGCGAGTTCGCGGAAGGGAAGGTGACGTTGGAGCCCGGCCGAGAGGTGACTCTGGTGGCCGACGGGGCAGTGGGCAACGCCAACGTGATCCCGGTGGGGTACGAGCCATTGCTGCAGGACGTCGTGCCCGGGGACCGGGTGCAACTCGCCGATGGGCTCATCCGGTGCGAGGTGGTGGAGCGGACCGAAGCGGGCCTCGTCGCCGCAGTGCGGGTTGGCGGCGTCCTCTCGGACCACAAGGGAGTGGCCTTCCCCGACAGCAAGCTGACTCTGGAGATTATCACTCCCAAGGACGAGGTCGACCTCGCATTCGGGCGAGAGTTGGGGGTCGACTATGTAGCTGCATCGTTCGTTCGCAGCGGTGACGACATCCGGAGCGTGGCTCAGCTGGCCGGCGACGCGCCGATCGTCGCCAAGATCGAGCTCGCCCAGGCCTACGAGAATCTCGATGACATCATCGGGCCTTCTTCGGCGGTAATGGTGGCCCGGGGTGACCTCGGGGTCCAGTTGCCGCTGGAGAGGATCCCCCTCATCCAGGCCGAGATCCTCAAGAAGACGAATGCGGCGGGCCGCATCTCCATCACGGCGACCGAGATGCTCGAATCCATGACCAAGAGCCCTCGACCCACCAGGGCTGAAGTGACCGACGTCGCCAATGCAGTGATGGCCGGAACCGACGCGGTGATGTTGTCGGGTGAGACCGCAGTTGGGGATTACCCGGTAGAAACGGTCACTGCCATGGCCTCGATCTGCGTGGCGGTGGAGGAGGGCACGCTGTCGGCTCGCGAGCACCACTCGATACCGTTCGTCGGCGACGGCAACACGGTGGCCTCGGCAGTCTCCCAAGCGGCCACCGAGATCGCGGTCAACCTGGAAGCTCAGACCATCGTGGCCTTCACCGAATCGGGGAACACCGCCCGGCTGATCTCCAAGTACCGCCCCGAGGCGCGGATCGTGGCCTTCACCCCCAACGAGTCGACCCTGCACCACATGGCCCTCTACTGGGGAGTCAGCCCCCACCCCTTCGAGCGCCGCACCTATACCGACGAGGAACTGGCCGCGGCCGCCGACATCCTCGAGCGAGAAGGAGTCGTTAGCAAGGGCGATCGAGTGGTCATGGTGGCTGGGGTGCCCCCGAATGTGCAGGCCTCCACCAACCTGGTCAAGGTCCATGTGATCGGCGAGACCTCCGGCGGCCTGGGGTCCTGAGTACCCTGCCGACCCTCATGGGCCAGACCGTCGTCGTCAACGAGGTGAAGGAGCTCGGTGACGTCCTGCTCATCGATACCGATCGGAGCTTCACCGGTCAGGACGGGGTCGCCATGACGCCGTCCAGTCGGGGTGGGAGTGTTCCCGGTCTTCTCGCGGGCCAACTATTCGACCTTGGACTGGACGTCGATCACGTCTACGTGCTGCAAAACACTGTCACCGTCCGTCGCCCAAGCGGATGGGATGAGGAGAGCAAGGCCGCGGTGACCGCGGTTGTCGAGAGCTTCCTGCGCTTCTACGACGAATCCTGATCCTGATCAGGGTGCGGCGGTCGTGGGTGGTGCGGTTGTTGGAGGCGCTGTGGTGGTGGGGGGGACAGTCGTCGGAGGGGGCACGGTGGTCGGTGGAACCGTCGTCGGGGGGACCGTGGTCGTAGTCGGGCAGGCAGTGGATGTCCCGGGGACCATGCATGGGTGGACCTCGTAAACAGCGAACCTGGGGGCGTAGCGCACCGTCCACTCCTGTTCCGATACCACCTCGTTCTCGTCGCCGCCGAGCAGGATGCGCCGCGTAACGGTCACGCTCCAACCTCCTAGCTCGGTCTGCGTCTGGTCTTGATCGTTGATGCTCAAATCCGGGTTCGGCTCATACCGGGGCTCTGGCGGATCGGTCTCAGCGAAGCGATCGGAAACCGATCCTTTGACGTGGAGGGCGTTCGGCCCGCCTTCGGTGTCCACCCAGGCACGGCTCTGGCCATCCGACTGCTCGCCCTTCAGAGTTCGGCCGTCGTTCTCCCCGAATATCCGCACTGTGATCGAGGTGTCGCTGTAGGTGGTGTCGATGAGGATGCCGTTGTCGGTGTTGTTGCGGAACTTGAGGTCG
>JBEVIF010000042.1:0-3260 GCA_040510795.1 Acidimicrobiia bacterium | reverse complement strand
TGGCGGTGACCAGGTCAGGTGGACCACCGGCGCCAACGATGGCGCGGTTGAGCAGCTGGACGTTCTCGACGGAGACCATGCGGGCATTGGGGTGGACATTGAAGGTGACGGCGTTGCCTGCCGAGACGATGGCGATGGAGTTGTTGATGATCGTCGACGTTGGATTGGTGGTGGGGGTGATGGACCCGATCACGCCGTAAGGTGCGAACTCGGTGACCATCATCCCCGAATCTCCGGTGACGACCTGTGGCTCGAGGTCCTCGGGGCCTGGTGTCCGGGTTGTCACCAGGCGGTTCTTGATTGCCTTGTCCTCCCCGCGTCCCAGGCCGGTCTCCTCGGCCGCCATGTAGCCGAGCCGCTCCCCTTCACGCAGCATCGCGGCACGCATGGCCTCGACGATCGTCTTCCGAGCTTCCAGACCCATCTCCCGATAACCAACGAAAGCGGTCCGGGCTGCGGTGACTGCGGCGTCGATGTCGGGGTGGATCCCGTCACCGAGCTCGACCTCCGAAACGGCGAGATCGTCGGCAGCGCGCAGCACCGGCGCCGCTCGCCCCGAGACCTCGGCGGCGGCGACCCGGCCCCTGACCCGCTCGATGATGGCCTGGATCTCGTTATCGCTCAGCATCGCTATCCGGTCCGACCCTCCTCCCGGCCCTTGTGATATCGCTCCTCGCCACCTACGTCCCAGGAGTCGACGATCGCCATCACCACTGCATCCACGGGCCGGTCACGCGTGATCTCGGTCTGGCGGGCCGAACTGCCTGAGGCGTAGAGGACGATCTCTCCTTCACCCGCACCGACCGCATCCACGGCTACCACATAGCTGCCGGTCTCGGCGTTGTCGGCATCGAGCTGACGGACTACCAGCAGCTTCATCCCCTCCATGAGGGGCTCTTTCCTGCTGGCGACCAGGGTCCCGGCGACGCGGCCTAGATGCACTTTGTGATCTCCTGCCCGGTTCGGGGGTGGTGGATTCGGCTAGCCGAGGTCGTCTTCCGCCTGGTCCTGGCGGCCCAAAGGCAGCACCAGGTCGAGGTTGACATGAGGCCGGGCGATGACATGCGTGGCGATGACCTCGCCCACCTTCTCCGCCCCGCGCACCCCGGCGTCGACAGCCGCCTTGACCGCAGCGACGTCACCGCGCACAACAGCCGTGACGTACCCGCCACCCGTTTTCTCCATGCTCACCAATTCGACCTTGGCCGCCTTGACCATGGCGTCCGCCGCTTCCACCATCGCCGGGAAGCTGCGTGCCTCGATCATTCCCAGAGCTTCAGCCATGAAGCTCCTCCTTTCCTTGTGTTCGACTCAATGGGCTCATCCCGACCCGGCGTCCCGCCCGGTAAGGCCTTCCAGGGCCGCTACCGCCGCCTGCCATCCGACATCGATGTCCTGCTCCTCGCCACCCAGGTAGACCCGCCCCATCGAACCGAAGCTGCGCACCTCGAGGACGTTGATCTCCGCCGCCTTCTCCGCCTCGTTGGCCGCCAAAGACGCGTATGCGGCCGGCTCACACTCGAGGACATAGAGGGTCTGGCCCGGGATGATCATTTGGCCATGTCTGGTCCGGTTGATGAGCTGTGCGTGGTGGTCGTCGAGCCGGCGGATGATCTGCGACGAGAGGATGCGCGGTTTGATCCGGTCGTCCTCGCTGGCTTCCATCCCCTCGAGGATGGCCTCTCCCGCCGCCCGGGTATCCGACTGGTCCGGAGAGTGCACCTCGAGCACCCCGTAATAACGCTCGATGATCTGAAGTCCTGGCTTGACCGAGGTCGCCTTGAGGGCGACGTCGGTGAGCCGGTTGATCTCGATCCCGGGAGCTACCTCGATCCAGAGAGAGGCGTCACCAGCCAAGGGGAGAAAGCCCTGGGCCACGGTTCCGAGGAAGGCGGCGTACTGCGGCTGGAGGCTGTCCAGGAATGCAAAAGACCTGAGCTCAATACCTTTCGCCACTGCCTCCGTCCTTCCCTCCGACGATCTCGATCCCGGCCGAGGCCCCGATTCTGGTCGCCCCGGCAGCGATCATGTCCTCAGCATCCCCGGTCGTTCGCACCCCTCCAGAGGCCTTGACCCCCATTTCGGGGCCGACGGTCTCCCGCATCAGGGCTACGTCGTACACGGTGGCGCCTCCCGGACCGAAGCCCGTCGAGGTCTTGACGAAGTCGGCCCTGGCCTTCTTTGCCAGCGAAGAAGCAACGACCTTCTCCTCATCTGTCAGCAAGGCCGTCTCCAGTATGACCTTGCAGAGCGCGCCCCCGTCGTGAGCAGCATCCACGACCTTTTCGATATCGGTCCCAACCAGGTCATAGTCGCCGGACTTGAGTGCGCCGATGTTGAGCACCATGTCGACTTCGCGGGCACCGTCACGCAACGCCCGACGCGCCTCCATCGCCTTGATCTCGGGCGTGGTTGCCCCCAACGGGAATCCAATCACCGTGCAGACAGGGACCGATGTGCCCCTCAAGTTCTCGGCTGCCCGTTTCACCCAGGTCGGATTGATGCAAACCGATGCGAAGTGGTATTGCTCTGCCTCACGGCAAAGCTGATCTATCTCTGCTGCCGTTGCCTCCGGCTTGAGCAGCGTGTGGTCGATGAAGCGGGCCATATCCAAGGGCACCTCGGCTGCCTCTCCATGGAAGGCGACCCGATCGGCTCCATTGGCGACGACCTCACGGACCTTCTCGCCCGTGTCGCAAACATCGTTGCCGCTGGCAAGAGCCGCCAGCACCTCGCGGGTGACCGCCTCTACGAGCGCATCACGGTTCATCGGTGGTCCTGGCTCATCTCGGCTGTCGAGTATTGCCGGTCGATGTCGTCGATCTTGGCAACCCGTCGGGCGTGGCGGTCGCCACCCCACTCCACCGAGAGCCATTCCTCGACGATCTGCCAGGCCAGTGCCTCGCCGATCAATCCGGCCCCCAACGTGAGCACGTTGGCGTGATTGTGCTCCCGACTGTTGCGAGCCGTGGACAGGTCGTAACAGAGGGCGGCGCGGACCCCGGGCACCTTGTTGGCGACCATCGCCGAGCCGATCCCCGCTCCGTCGACGACGATCCCGTAGCGGCAGGCGCCCGAGGCGACCTCTCGGGCGACAGCGTGGGCGAAATCGGGGTAATCGACCGCTTCATGGCTGTCTGTGCCACAGTCCAGAACCTCGTAGCCGGCCTCCTTGAGTTTGAACCCGATCTTCTCCTTGAGCGGGAAGCCGCCATGGTCGGCACCGATGGCGATCCTGTCGCCGACCTCGCGGGCTGCGG
>JBEVIF010000041.1:0-5120 GCA_040510795.1 Acidimicrobiia bacterium | reverse complement strand
TCGGTTCGCCATTTTCAGCGCCGGAGCGCGGCTGGAAGAAGTGGAAGCTGTGTGCGGGCCAACCGAGGAGCTGGGAGAGGAAGTGATCGACTCATTGTCCACCCTCGTCGAGCAGAGCCTCATCCGGAGGGTTGACCTCGAGGGGCGGCTTCGCTTCCGGATGCTCCACGTGATCCAGGAGTTCGCCTTGGAGCGATTGACCGAGTCGGGTGAGGCTGCGGCGATTGCCCGGCGGCATCTGGAGACTTATGTCGCCTATGTCGAGAGTGTCGCCCCGGAGTTGCTGGGCAGGGATCGCCGAATGTGGCTCGATCTCCTCGAGCAGGATCAGGACAATCTTCGAGCAGCGCTCGATTGGGCCGTCGAGTCAGGTGAGGCGGATCTCGCCTTCCGCCTCTCCTCCGCCGCCTGGAGACTGTGGCAGGCGAGGGGTCATCTTCACGAGGCCCGTCGGCGGCTGGATGAGGTGCTGGCACTCGAGGGCGGTGAGCCGAGGTATAGGGCCAAGGCCCTCGAGGCTCTGGGGGGCATCCTGTGGTGGCAGTCCGACCTCGAGAAGGCTTTGGAGGTCTATCGAGAGACGGTTGGGATGCATCGAAGCCTCGGTGACCCCAAGGAGCTTGCCAACGCCCTCTACAACGTCTCGCTCGCCACGGTGTTCGTCCAGGACGCGAATGCATCCAGGGATGCCCTCGATGAGGCTGAAGCCCTCTACCGCGAGCTGGGTGACGTCGGCGGGCTTGGCGATGTCGAGTGGGGGCGGGGCAACTTCACCGCGTACGTCGATGAGGATGCTCCCGCGGCCATAGCGCACATGAAGAAAAGCATCGAGTACTACGAGGCGGCAGGGAACGAGTTCGGGATGGGATGGGGGAACTTCGAGGTCGGACATTTGAGCCGGCAGATCGGTGACTACGACCAGGCCTGGAGATATCTTTCGCGCGGGCTCGACCTGTTCTCCGCGCATCAGGATGTCAGCGGCGTGGTGTTGCTCCTCGCCGCGTGTGCCGGGCTTGCACTCATCCTCGGAGACCGAGACCGTGCTTACCGGCTGGCCGGGGCGTTTCATGGCCTGCGCATCTCTTCGGGGACCGAGATCGTGCTCAACGAGCTGAACCGGATCGAAGCACTC
Organism: Acidimicrobiia bacterium; assembly: GCA_040510795.1. Taxonomy (GTDB): domain Bacteria; phylum Actinomycetota; class Acidimicrobiia; order Spongiisociales; family ZC4RG35; genus JARDZU01. Next base: position 3,988 of record JBEVIF010000041.1, on the reverse strand, counting down.
GACTACGAGACTATGGAAGCGCTGACTGGCGAAGCGGCCATCCCATACCGTGAGGGGCGGGCGATGAGTCTCGAGGCTGCGGTGGCCTGCGCTCTCACCGGCCCGGCCGACGTTTGACCTCTACTCGAAGTTGAGAATCGCCCAGATGAACAGACCGAGGAACCCGGCGGAGAGGACCAGCAGGAGCCAGCTCACCACGACGATTCCGCTCAGGAACCGCCGGGAATCCCGATGACTCTGAATCAGGACGTAGATCCCGGCCGCGGCGCCGACAATCGCGCACACCAGCACCACGACGTTGTTCTCCACCAGCCGGTTCAGGAATAGACCGGCCACGGTTCCAACCCCGAAACCTGATAGGAGGCCGACCGCGATGTCGTGGATCCACCACCAGATCGGGCGGCTTGCTCGTGGCTTGACGGCGGTGGCCATCCGCGCAATCTAGGGCTGAGCCCGGCGTTGTTGGAAGGGGGGGAGCGTCAGAGTGTCGCTTGACGCTTCCGGTATGCCGCGACCGCCTCTCGGGTGGAGCAGTTGTGGCAGCAGTGGACACGCGACCGATTACGGGTGGTGTCGACGAACACGTCGCGACAGTTGCTGGCGCTGCAGGTTCCAAAACGGCCGATCCCGTGCTCGACGATCACGCCGGCAAGACCCATCGCCGCGATGGCTCCGACCCGGGAGGCGATTGGGGCGTCCACCGGCTCGTAGTGGAGGTGTGGCTCACCGTCGTGCATCGAGACGCGTGGTGTGGCGCTGTTCTTCTCGAGCACCTGGTTGAGATGGACAACCGCTGTGCCGACGTCCGGGGCGATGAAAATCGCCCGCAAATCGTCACGCAGTCTGTGAAGCTTCTTCAGGTCCTTCTCGGTGACCGGCTGCTCGGTTGGGAGGAGCGACTCGTATCTGGTCAGGAAAGTGACCAGCTCGTCCAGGGTGCCGATCTCGTCACCGGTCAGCTCATCGGTGTTGACGAGGTCCACGGCGAGTTCCACGGTTTGATCCGAGTAATGAGAGAAATTCATTTGACTTATTACACCTCGTCCAATATGGTAACAAGTGTACGGATGAACGGTTATTACGTCAAGAGGAGGTTCCCATCATGATTGGGCATCCCGCCATCGCATACATAGTGGCGCAACGAATCCTCGACGATCGGCGCGAGGAAGCGCAGGCATACCGACGGGCGAAAGCCGTCAAGAAGACTCGCACGCTGAAGCTGGGTTCTTACCGGCTCACCTTGAGCAAGGAGGTTCGCGGTGTTCCTCGCCCAGTGTGACATCATCGGTCAGGAGGCTCTGATCTGGGCCTCGGACCTGCAAGGCATCGTCAACACCGAAGCTGGCATGGTGGTGCGCTACCGCTGTGCATGTGGCCAGCCCGCCGAGATGTTGACCGGTTCCGGATCAGACGTCCGTATCAGCATCCATCTCGGGCTCGCGGCCTGAGCAGACTCAGGACTTCTTCCCGTACCGGCGACGATCCGCCTCGATGAGATACCGCTTGCGGACCCTGATCGCGGATGGCGTCACCTCGACCAGCTCATCGTCGGCGATCCACTCGATCGCTGTCTCGAGAGTGAGCTCCCGGGGAGGTCTGAGATTGATCGCCTCATCTGAGGCGTGGGTCCGGATGTTGGTCAGTTGCTTCGGCCGGGCTGCGTTGACGACCATCTCATCCGGGCGTGATGCCTCGCCGATGATCATCCCCTCGTAGACCACCTCGCCGGCGCCGATGAAGAGATCTCCTCTCTTCTGCAGGTTGTCGAGTGCGAAGGCAGTGCTGGTGCCTGAACGGTCCGAGATCATGGCTCCACCGATGCGGTGAGGCAGCTCGCCGACCCACGGCATCCATCCGTCGTGGTGCTGGTGAACTAGCGCCGTGCCTCTCGTGGTGGTCATGAGGAGCGAGCGGAATCCGAGGAGGCCTCGGGCCGGAGCCACGATGGTGACGATCGATCGACCCGGGTCGCCGGGCGAGAGCTCGATGATCGTCCCCTTTCTCGGCGCGGCGGCCTGGGTGACCGCCCCGACGTACTCGTCGGGCACGTCTACTACTGCCCTTTCCACCGGTTCGTGAGGCTTTTCCTCGATGATCCGGATCACCACTTCGGGCCGGCTCACTTGAAGCTCGAAGCCTTCTCGCCGCATCGACTCGATGAGCACGGCAAGTTGGAGCTCGCCCCGCCCGGCTACTTCGACTACCTCGGGTGACGAGGTGGCGCCGAGCCGAATGGAGACGTTGCCCAGGATCTCCCGCCTGAGCCGGTCCTGGATCTGCCTCGAGGTCAAGAACTTCCCATCCTGGCCCGACAGAGGGGAGGTGTTCACCCCGAACGTCATCTTGAGCACCGGCTCGTCGACGATGAGTCGGGGGAGGGGCTCGGGATTGGCCGGATCGGCGAAGGTGTCGCCGATCTCGACTTCGGGGAAGCCGGCGACGACGAAGAGATCACCGGCCTTCACATCCTCGATCTCGGCTCGGCCCAACCCGGAGAACCCCATCAGGTGGGTCAGCCTGCGTTTGATCGGGGGCTCTTCCTCGTTCCCGTGGCAGAGAGCGATGGTGCTTCCCTGCCGCAACGTCCCCTCGAAGACTCGGCCGATGGCAAGGCGGCCGAGGTAATCCGATGCGTCGAGATTCGTGACCAGAGCCTGGATCGGCGCCTCCGGGTCTCCCGACGGTGCCGGAATGGTGTCCACGATCGCATCGAGCAGAGCGGACAGGTCAGCACCTTCGTCCGGGACGCCGATCCCGGTGACGGCCCGGCCCATGCGGGCCACCGTGGAGACGATTGGGAAGTCGATGTGGTGATCCTTGGCATCTAGGTCGAAGAAGAGCTCATAGACCTCGTCGGCGACTTCGTCCGGCCGGGCGTCGGCCCGGTCGACCTTGTTGATCACCACCACCGCCGGTAGATGGCGCTCCAGGGCTTTGCTCAGCACATATCTGGTCTGCGGCATAGGCCCGTCGGCGGCATCGACCAGCAGGAGGATCCCATCGACCATGGCCAACGCTCGCTCCACCTCGCCACCGAAGTCTGCGTGACCCGGGGTGTCGACCAGGTTGATCTTCGTGTCGCGCCACTGGATCGAGGCTGCCTTGGCCAGGATGGTGATTCCACGTTCCCGCTCCTGGTCGGTCGAGTCCATCACCCGCTCGACCCTTTCCTGATGGGCAGCGAACACGCCGGCCGCAGACAGCATGGAGTCGACGAGGGTCGTCTTGCCGTGGTCGACGTGGGCTACGAGCGCGACATTACGGACCGAGTGGGTGGGCACGGCCTTCGATGGTATCGGCATGGGGACGATCGGGATCGGTTGGAGCAGTAGGCTCCCGCCCTCCGACCACGAAAGGACAGCACATGGCCGTGGAGAGCACCGGTCGCGCCCATTGGGAGGGCGATCTCACCAGCGGATCCGGAACTGCGAGCCTCGACACCGGCGCCGTTGGCCCAATGCAGGTGACCTGGAAGGCCCGAAGCGAGGAGCATGCCGGCGTGACCAGCCCAGAAGAGCTCATCGCCGCCGCTCATGCCGCTTGCTTTTCGATGGCTTTCTCTGCTCGTTTGGGCAACGCTGGAGGCACGTCGATCGTCCTCGATACCGAGGCCACCGCGACGTTTGTGCCCGGCGAGGGCATCACCGGGATCGTCTTGTCGGTTAAGGGCTCGGCGGACGGCGTGAGCGAAGCGGATTTCATGAGTCTGGCGGAGGACGCCAAGGACAACTGCCCTGTTTCGCAGGCGCTGACCAGGGGTGTGCCGATATCCCTCGACGCCTCAATGTCCTGAGATCCCAGCTCTGAAAAGTGAGAGAGCCGGCTCTAGCCGGCTCTCTCTTCCAACCAACTCAGTACCCGATCAGAAGATCAATATGAGGATGAGGATCAGCAGGATCAGGCCTCCGATGCTGATATACATGACTCACCTCCGGGGTTGACGGATTATCGGTGTTTGGCGCTGGTCACCGTCTCGCTTCGTCGACCA
>JBEVIF010000040.1:0-4751 GCA_040510795.1 Acidimicrobiia bacterium | reverse complement strand
GCCAACCGCTACGGCTGCAGCCTGATCACCGTCAGACGAGCCTTGTCTGAGCTGGCCCGCGAGCAACGTCTGCAACGGACGCCGGGACGGGGCACCACCGTCCTCAGACCCCCGATAGAGCGCGACTTCGCCGGAACGATGAGCTTCACCGACGAGATGCAGACCCGCGGCCTGGACCCGGAGACACGGGTGGTCGCCGCCCGGGCCCAGGCTGCAGGCGAGGAAGTGGCCGAAGCGCTCGAGCTCATGGTGGCCTCGCCGACCCTGTACCTCGAACGGCTCCGCCTCGCCGACGGAGAGCCGCTGCTGCTGGAGCAGGTCTATCTGCCAGCCGAGCGCTTTCCCGGCCTACTGGCCTCGGATATGGAGCACACCTCGCTCTACGACCTGCTGACCGAACGCTACGAGACCCCGATCGTCCGGGCCCGCGAGTCACTCGAACCGGTACTCCTCCGGCCCCGGGAGGCTCGGCTTCTCCAACAGCGACCCCGCACTCCTGCGCTGCTCATCCGAGGCGTTGCCTTCGCAGCCGATCACACCCCAGTCGAGTTCGGCCGGACCTACGTGCGCGGCGACCGAACCCGCTACTACGTCGAGCGGGTGGTGGTGCGGAGCAGGTTGCGGGCGTCGGGGCGGGACGCCTCGCTCGACGCCCGATCCATCCATCCGATTGGGACGGTGCCGGGCAGGAAGCCCGGACCGCAGAAGGGATCAACCATCAAGGGACCGCAACCCGACGGCCATCCATCGATCTAGGAGGTCCACATGCACGGCTCTTCGCACCGAACCGGCTGGCGCCTAGGCGCACTGCTACTGGCCCTGGGGTTAGTGGCGGCGGCGTGCGGCGGTGGCACCACCGCCACGACAGAGGCGGACACTGCAGCACCGGGATCGACAGAGGCGGCCACCGGCACCACCGAAGCGTCGGATACGACTGCGGCGGCCACCGGCACCACCGGGACGTCCGATACGACTGCGGCGGCAGCATCCGGCGAGCCGGTGGAGATCCGGTGGTATTGCTGCCTGGGCACCGGGGAGGATCCCGCCCAACAGCCTACAGAGAAGAAGGTCGTCAAGGACTTCAACGCGTCGCACCCCAACATCCACCTCACCTTTGAGGTGGTGACCTACGACGCCGCCCGCGACACGCTGTCCACTCAGATCGCCTCCGGAAATGGCCCTGACATCGTCGGACCGGTAGGTGTGGGTGGCGCCGAGGCCTTCCACGGCCAATGGCTCGACCTCGCCCCGCTCATCGAGGAGACCGGGTACGACGTCGCCCAGTACGACCCGGGAGCGGTGGACTTCTACAACACCGGCGGCGAGGGCCAGGTCGGCCTCCCGTTCGCCACCTATCCGTCGATGGTCTGGTACAAGGCGAGCCTCTTCGAGGAGGCTGGTCTCGAGCCACCACCTCACGCCTATGGCGACCCATACGTGTGGCCCGACGGCACCGAGGCCGAATGGAACTACGACACGGTCCGCGAGCTGGCACTGTTACTGACGGTCGACGCCAACGGGCTAGATGCCACCCAGGATGGCTTCGATCCGGAGAACATCGTCCAGTATGGCTTCGAGCCCCAGCGGGACGATCTGCGCGGGCTCGGCGCATATTTCGGCGCCGGATCGCTCGCCGCCGACGACGGCACCACCGTCCAGATCCCCGATGCATGGGCCGACGGATGGAAATACTTCTACGACGGGATGTGGGCTGACCACACCATCATGACCGGGCCCGTCTATGAGACGCCGGAGTTCAACGGAGGCGGCTACTCCTTCTTCTCCGGAAGGGTGGCCATGAGCGAGAATTTTCTGTGGACCACCTACGGCGTGGCCGATGCCGGTGACGATTGGGATCTCGCCGCCATACCATCCCACGAGGGCACCACGACCTCGCCGCTCAACGCCGACACCTTCCGTATCCACGCGGACACCGAGCACCCGGCCGAGGCCTTCGAGGTCCTGACCTACCTCCTCGGCGATGCATCCGACGAGCTGCTCGGGATCTATGGCGGCATGCCGGCCCGAACCGCCGACCAGGACGCCTTCTTCGAGGCTCTGGCCGAGCAGTTCCCCCAGGAGGTCGACTGGCAGGTGGCCAAGGACAGCGTCCAGTACGCCGACAACCCGAACTTCGAGGCGTTCATGCCCAAATACAACCAAACGCTCGACGCGCTCGGCACATACAACACCAGGTGGGTGACGGAAGAGGGGCTCGACATGGATGCCGAGATCGAGGCATTGCGCGCCGAGCTTCAGGCCTTGTGGGACCGTTAGCTCACCCGAACAGACCGCTCGGCCCCGAAGGCGGCGAACCGCTATGACCGCGGTGGCGACCCGGCGCCGTGCTCCGATGAAGCCCCTGGCGCGCCGCGAGGCGCGTCAGGGGTATCTCTTCATCTCCCCGTGGCTCATCGGCTTTGTGGCCTTCACCGCCCTCCCGATGTTGGCCACCCTCGCTTTCACCTTCACCAACCTGACTCTCAGCCAGGAGGAACCGCTCCGCTTCATCGGCTTCGAGAACTATGCCGACCTCGCCGCAGACGCCCAGGCCTGGGACTCGCTCTGGGTCACCCTGCGTTTCGCCGTTCTCTGGCTGCCGGTGGTGGTCATCCTGCCCCTCGCCATCGCCCTCCTCCTCAACAGCTCCTCGATGCGAGGCTCCGCCATGTTTCGGATCCTCTTCTTCCTGCCCTACGTGGTGCCCTTCGTGGCCGGGGTCCTCATCTGGCAGACGATGCTGGGCGAGACAGGATGGATCAACGGGGGCCTGTCACTGATCGGGGTGTCGGATCCGCCTAGCTGGCTCAACGACACCACCTGGATCCATCCCGCCCTGGTGATCATGGGGCTCTGGGGCATCGGGGCCGGGATCATCGTCAACACGGCGGGGCTGCAGGGAATCCCCACGGAGCTCTACGACGCGGCGAAAATCGACGGGGCCGGCTGGTGGGCGCTGCTGCGCTACGTGACCCTGCCGATGATGTCGCCAGTCACCTTCTACATACTCATCCTCGGAGTAGTCGAGGTTATGCAGTACTTCCTCGTCCCCCTGGTCATCAACAACGGGACCGGGGAACCGGGCGGCTCGACCCTCTTCTACAACCTCTACCTGTACAAGACGTTCTTCACCTTTCAGCAGATGGGATACGGCGCCACGCTGGCGTGGCTCCTTTTCGTCGTGATTCTGGTGGTGACGTTCCTCCTCTTCAGGTTGTCCCGCCGGTGGGTGTTCTATGCCGGCGAACGGTGAGCGAAGACGATGAGCCTCGACACACCGGCGCGGTCAGATGAGACGATCCCAGCCGAGGCGGTCGTCCCCACACTTCCAGCCATGCGACCGCAGCCGTTCCGCCGGACCCGCCGCACCTTCCTCCTGACATCTCTCGCGGTGGTACTGGTGGCCGTCTTTCTCTCGCCGCTGCTGCAAGCGGCGATGACCGCGCTCAAGACTCCGGAGCAGATCACCCAGGCGAAGTCGCCGATCTGGCCGGCCGACCCGGCGACATTCGACTACCAGGGCAGCACCTACGACGTCTACCGGGTACCGGTCGAGGGGGCCATTCGGGAGCTCGCCCTGGTGGAGAAGGGGAGGACCGAAAGCCAATTCGTCGACCCGGCCAACCCGGACGCCGGCCTGATCACCTGGCAGGGCTCCTGGCGCACGCTCGACCCCGTGTGGCAGTTCGCCCCGCAATGGACCAACTTTGCCGAGGTCTGGACCCTCATCAACTACCCGAGGCTGCTGTTCAACACCCTCGCCATCGCCGTGATCGGGACGATCGGGACAGTGGTGTCCTGCACCCTCGTTGCCTACGGCTTTGCCCGCTTCCGCTTCCCTGGTCGCACGGTGCTCTTTTCCCTGTTGATCGCCACAATCTTCCTCCCCGCTGCCGTGACGCTGATCCCCACCTACACCATCTTCGTGAGGCTGGGGTGGGTGGGGTCCTGGCTGCCGCTACTGGTCCCGGCCTTCTTTGCCAACGCCTTCGACGTGTTCCTCCTCCGCCAATACCTGCTGACGATCCCTCGCGATCTCGATGAGGCGGCGGCGATCGACGGGGCCGGTCCCCTGCGAACCCTGGTGTCGGTCGTGTTGCCGCAAGCGTGGCCGGGCGTCGTGGCGGTGTCCATATTCCATCTCGTCTATTCATGGAACGACTTCTTTGGACCGCTCATCTACCTGGCGTCGACACCAGATCTTCAGCCACTCTCGGTCGGGCTCTCACGGTTCAACGGCATCTACTACCAGAACCCCGCATTCATCCAGGCCGGGACCCTGATGACCTTGTTTCTCCCCGTCCTGTTCTTCATTCTGTTCCAGCGCGTCTTCGTACGCGGCATCGTTATCACGGGGGTCGAGAAATAGCGCAACTCCGAGTGGCGCTCACGTTCGATGCCGAGCATCCCGACCGGACGTGCGACCCGGGGATGGAGGAGCGCCTACTCGATCTGCTGACCAGGCTCGAGGTTCGCGCCACGTTCTTCGTCCAGGGCCGCTGGGTCGAGGCGCATCCGAGCACGGCCCAGCGCATGGCAGCCGATCACCTCGTAGGCAATCACTCGCACTATCACTGTCCTATGCCGCTCCTGTCCGACGAAGGCCTCGTCGCCGACATCGAATCCGCCGAACGCGCCTTCGCCGAGAACCTGGGGATCCATCCCCGACCTTGGTTTCGCTGCCCGTTCGGTGCTGGGGCCGGTGACTCGAGAGTCCTCGGGGTCCTCGGGCGGTTGGGCTACGTCCACGT
>JBEVIF010000039.1:0-8771 GCA_040510795.1 Acidimicrobiia bacterium | reverse complement strand
ATGGCCAGGGGGATGGCGATGAGCAGGATGTTCACGGTGTTGGTCCGGTTGATGAATCCCTCGAATCGGGAGTCGGTGAACCAGACCACTCCGAGGATCAGCAGGATCTGGAGCACGACAGGCATCCAGAGCCTCACCTTGATCACTTTGCGCCACTTGTTCTTGTCCCGGGCGTTGCGGAGTACCTTGCGGACCTCCTGCCTGGACCGCTCGAGGAGTCTGCTCACGAGGTTGGCTCATTGGTCGGGGCCTTGGGCATGGCCACGCCGAACGGCGAACGCCCGGAACGGGATACCCCGGGACCCCGGACGATCGCCTCGACGATCCGGAGCTCGTCGAGCTCATCGCCCGGTATCTCCTCGACGATCGTTCCGCGGGACATGACCAGAACCCTGTCGCAGAGACCAGACAGCTCGATGGGGTCGCTGGACTTGACGAGGAGAGCGGCCCCGGAATCGGTCCGCGCCCTCAGCGCCCGATATATATCGAAGCGGGAGCCGACGTCCACACCCTGGGTGGGCTCGTAGGCGAGGATGACCGAAGGCTCACGGAGAAACGTCCGCGACACTGACACCTTCTGTTGGTTGCCGCCCGAGAGAAACTCAACCGGCTGCTCGAGAGATGGCGTGCGGATCTCGAGCTCGGCGACGAGATCCTTGACCGCCTTGCGCTCGGCGCGCCGTTTAAGGAACCCGAGAACACTGAAACGACGCAGGGATTGGATCGTGGAATTGGCCCGGACTCCGAGCACAGGGGCTAATGCCTCGCGCTTGCGGTCGCCGGGCAACAGCATGATCCCGGATCGAATGGCCTCATGGGTCGAGATCAGCGTCAGCTCTTTGCCGTCGCAAACCACACGCCCTGCCCTCGGAGGAGTTCGCCCCGAGAGAGTGTCAAAGAGCTGGGGCTGGCCGTTCCCCTCGGCCCCTGCGATTCCCACCACCTCGCCAGCTTCCAGGGTGAAACTGACCGGCCCGAACGATTGACCCTGAAAGCCGTCGACCACCAACACCTCACGACGCTCGTCTGAAGTCTCGGCTGCAGCTGGAAAGGCGCTCTCGAATGGACGGCCCACGATCAACTCGACCAGCTCGTGCTCGGTGGTCGCGTTCGCATCGAAGGTGCCGCGCATCTTGCCGTCGCGCAGCACGGTTATTCGGTCGGCGATCTCCAGCACTTCGGGGAGTCGATGGCTGACATACACCACCCCAACTCCTCGACGCCGACAGGCGGCAACGGTGCGATGCAGGGCCTCCACCTCGTCCGGTCCCAGAGCCGTAGTGGGCTCGTCGAGCAGAAGCACTTTTGGATCGGAGACCAACGCTTTGGCTACCTCGAACATCTGACGCTCTGCAAGTGTGAGAAAGCCGGCCGGAGAATCGGGGAAGAGCTCCATGTCGAGGTCGAACTCGCCCAACAGCCGGCGCGCCCATTTCTTTCGCCGCCAGAAAGGGGGCCTCTCATCGGGCGGCGCCGCCATGTAGAGGTTGTTCTTCACCGGCTGGGCCAGGACCAGTGATGTGTCCTGATAGGCCATGGCCAAACCCAGCTTCCGGGCGAGAGCCGGGGAGTCGGTGCGAAGTCGCTTCCCGGCGATATGCACCGTGCCCCGATCTTGCTCTACGAACCCACTGGCAATCCCGAGGAGAGTCGACTTCCCGGAGCCGTTCTCGCCGACGAGGGCATGAACCTCGCCGGCGCGGCAGTCGAAGCTGACGTCGGTCAGCGCCCGGACCGCCCCGAACTGGCGGGAGACACCCGCCAGCTCGAGAACGGTTTCCGCGGTCGACCCTCCTCCGGGACCGCCGCTGCTCATCCTTCCGGATACATCAGCGCGAGAACCGAGTCCGGGACCAACGAGGTGTTGGACACGGTCGGGGTTACGCGGTCAGGGTTGCAGTCCGCCGCCGTGACCTCACGCATGACGTGGGGGACAACGATCTCCGCCGGGACCTCGGCCCCCTGGAGATTCATCATCTGAGCCGTGACTGCGGTCCTTGACTGGAAGTTGCCGCCAGCCGAGTACCAGATGTGGTAGTTCGGGTTGTTGCGCTCAGCCCAGTCGCAGAACAGTGTCTGCTCATCGGTCCGGATCGCCAGCGTCATTTCGTCGATCTCGACGCCTTCCAGTGCCGTGTAGAGCCCGTCGGCGTACTCATAGCTGAACCCTGCGATGTCGGGATTGGTCGACAAGAAACCGCTCACGACGTCGCGCGCGATGTCGTTGGCCCAGTACGTGTCACCAGTGGTCGAGTTCGGGTCCGCCGGCGGATTGACAACTTCAACACCGGGTGCCAGCGCCGGGATATGGCACTGCTGCCATCCGAGCGACAGGGCATTGCCCGGCGTGCCGCCGAGGACGCCGATCTGTCCTTCGCCAACTCCTTCGTTGATGATGCCTGCAAAGCTCTCACCCAGTGCGCACAGTTCCTCTCCCACGATGGAGAGATAGTCGGTGCCGGGGGTGAGTGCCCCATCCTGGCCGGGGAGACCGACCCAACCCGCCGAATAGGGGACATACGGGATGCCCGCCGCCTCGGCGGCCTTGATGGCGTCACCGAGCGCCACGCCCCAGTCGGGATACCCGATGATGAACGTGACTCCCCGCTCCACCATGTAGTTGATGTCGCCGATAGGGACCGCCGGGTCGGTTGACCATTGGGCATCGCGGAACACCATGGTTCCGATCTCCGGATAGGTGAGGGCTTGGAGAATTGCCTCCATGCGTGTCACCTGACGCCACACGTTGAGCCCGCCGCCGTCGGCGTAACCCATGATCACCTCGCCACCGGTGCCCGTGTCGCATTCGACAGCGTTGGTGAAGCACTCGATCGCTTTGTCGATGGTGGCCTGATCGAGATCCTGACTCGCTCGGGCTATGGACGCCAGGACGATTTCTGGAACTTCACCCACCGGCCCGAGTGCCTTCTCGACCAGCGCCGGGTCTGCTGCTGTCGACTCGCCGTACGCGGCGAGGGGGTCCTCTTCCGTAGCCGCGGCCGTCGTGGTCACCTCGGCAGCCGCCGTAGTGGTGGGCTCGGCTGCGACGGTGGTCGCCGGCTCCTCTTCTGGTGCCGCGGTGGTGCTGGTCTCGGCTACGTCGCCCGTACAGGCGGCCAGGACGAGTGCCAACACGGCGATCAGGGCGATAACCCTGGATTTCATCATCCTCCTCCGTTCTTTTCGCTAATTGCTCTCCCGATTACAGGTTCGATCGTCAGTTCTCCTTTTCTCACGGTTCGCCGCCTTCGACGACGAGCCTCCCTTCCCTGCGCCGCGGTCGAGACCGGTCGCGCAGGACCCTTTCGACGGTTTTGATGATCCGGTCTCCCGAGACCAGCATCCCGCCAATGATGACCAGGCCGAACACGACGAACTGAAGTGCGGTGGGAAGACCCAGCACCCGCATCATCTGGTTCAGCCCGGCGAGGAAAAAGGCCGCCGCCCAGGTGGAGATAGGACTTGCCAGGCCTCCGGTCAGGGAGGCGCCGCCGATCACGACCGCGGCGATCGGCCCGAGGAGGTAAGGGGCCCCCACGGTCACCCCCGGTGCCCGAAGGTCGGCGGCGAGGAGCACGCCGGCGGTGGCGTAGAGGACGGCAGCAACGACGTAGGCCAGCATCTGATTCAGATTCACTCTCAACCCGAGCACGTTGGAGGCCGTCGGGTTTGCCTCGACCACCTGGAACCTCCGCCCCAATCCGGTGAACCTGAACAACACCATGAGGACGACGGCCAATGCCACCCCAATCCAGAAGATGGGAGGCACTCCGACGATTGTCCCGTTGGCCCAATCCGAGAGGGCAGGTGGGACCGGCTTCTGAATGGCAACGGTCGTGTAATAGCGGTTGGCGACTCCCAACACGATCTGCCCCACCGCCAGGGTCACGATCAGGGCGTTCAACTTGAGCCCACCGATCAGGATCCCGTTCAGAAGCCCGATGATCACGGCAGCCCCGACGGCAGTCGCGTATGCGATCCAGAGCCGCTCGTCCGATTGCTGACCGACACCGACCATGAGCAGGGCGCCGAGCAAGAACGTCCCTGGCACGCTGAGGTCGATCCCCCCGGTCATGATCACGAGCATCTGGCCCAACGCGGTGATGGCAAGGAAGGTGCCCAGGAGAGCAATCTGGCTCATGCCGGCGCTGCTGAAGGTGGCCGGCGCCCAGATCGAGGCCACCACGACCAACAAGATCAAAGCGAGGTACACCGGCATATATCGAGAGCCGACAACGAAGGATGTGACGGCTGATGAAGGAGCCCGGGTCTGGGTCATCCCATTCCTCCGCTACCTGTTTCCACGAGGGCGCGGGAGGCGCCTTTCATACGCTGCTGGGCCGCGGCCGCCAGGTTCCGTGCCCGATCGAGGTCAGCATCCAGGACTCCATTGCGCATCACCGGCTGCCCGGCAACGAATACCCAATCGACGTTCGAGGTGTCCATCCCCCACACCACGGCACCGATGGCGTCATTGACGGGATAGATGTTGGGCCGGTCGGCGCGAAGGACGATGACGTCGGCCTGCTTCCCGGGGGCAAGAGATCCCGCTTCGGCACCGAGCCCGATGGCTCCGGCCCCGTCCAAAGTGGCATAACGGATAACGTCACGGGTGCTGAGGAGCTTGGGCACACCGGCTTTGCCCGCGAGCTTCAAGTCGAAGAGTGTGGCGTGCTGGAGGGAGATCGCTGCCCGCATCTGGGCGAAGAGGTCGCCCGGAGCCATTCTTTCCGTGTCTACCCCCAACCCGGGGCGGATACCACGATCGACGAGCTTTTGGATCTGCAACGGCTGCATGCCGGAAGCCATCTCGCTCGACGGGGTGAGGACGATGCGCGCGCCGGAACCGGCGACGGCATCCAGTTCGGTATCACTGAAGTTGGAGCAATGGACCAGGGTGACATCTGCTCCGAGCATTGGTGCCATTTGGCTGATGTCGGCGTGAGCGGCTCCGATGCCGGCGTGAGCATGAATGCGCATCCCGAGCTCACGAGCCGCAGCCCATTCGTCGAGCCCGGCAAACCCGGCCGCAAAGGTGGTCAGGGGTGAGGCGGCATCGATGCTCCGGCTCCCAGACTGCCAGTCGGACGACGCATTGACGAACACGGTGCGGAGGCCGGAGTCGGAATGCGCCTGAAGCGTCGCCTCGGTGTGCGGCCCTGTCGAGACCTCGGACCAGTCGACAACGGTGGTGATACCCGCTTCGGCTGCGCCAAGCAGGCCGATGAGGGATGCGGCGTATACGTCATCGGCCGTGCATTCCGACGCCGCAGGAGACACAGAGCTCCCAATGCCCCGGAACAGCGATTCCCACAGGTGACGGTGGGTGTCGACGAATCCAGGCATGACGATCGTGTCGGTGGCATCGATGACCTCCGCATCGCGAGCCCGAATGCTCTCCCCAACCTCGGATATGCGACCGTCTTCGATGAGCACGTCTCCGCGACGGAAGTTGCCCACCTTCCGGTCCAGGCTGAGCACACAGCCGCCCACGAGCAAGGTCCGACCCATCACTCCGCCCTACGTCCGCTCATCATGCAGTATGAACAGTGACACTACACACAACGCACCCCGATTCCTCTTGGATTGAACCCTCGCGTTCAGTGTTGCTTAGATATTGCGATCTCGTTGCATAGCCCCAGTAGACAGCCTCACTGTTAGCGAATCACGCCCGGATCGCCACGCGACGCAACAGCCAGGAGCGGAGGAAGAGTGTGATCCCGGCCCCGAACACGAATCCGGCGGCGTGCGCCTCCCACGCCGTGTTGGTGCCTCCCAACCCAAACTGAGCGACAAACCAGAAGATCAGAAATACGGCAGCCGGGACCGGGAGAAAGAACCAGCCGACGAGGGAGAGAATTCGGTGGCCGGGGAAGAGAACGACGTAGGCGCCCATCGTGACGGCGATTGCCCCGGAGGCGCCAACCAATGGGATCGTCGCGTCCGGGTTCAGCCCCACGTACGCCGCCGTCGCGGCCAGTCCACCGAGGACATACATGAGCAAATACCCGATGTGCCCGAAGGCTTCCTCGACGTTGTTGCCGAAGATCCAGAGAAACCACATGTTGAACAAGACGTGGCCCACGCTGCCGTGCAGGAACATCGAGGTGAGCAGCGCGAGGAACACGTTCTTCTCGGGGAAGATCGGATCCTGGGCTCCATCGAGGCAGACGTTCGAAACGATTTCGTCGGCTCCGAGCGGAAAGCCGGTCGTGACCTCACAGGCGATTGCGGCCCGCTCATAGACAAGGGCCTGCTCCTCGTCGACGGTGCCTCGTCCCTGAATCAGGAAGAATACGACCAGGTTCGCCCCGATCAATGCCAGCGTGACCACAGGTGTCACCCGGGTCGGGTTCTCATCGCGCAGCGGGAACAAGGTTCGCCGATGGTATCCGGAGGCTCAGGCTTCGCCGGCTAGTGGATCCTCGGCTGCGACCAGATCAGGGGAACGGAGAAAGGAGACGAGCTCGTCGGCGCTTCGAAAACGCTCGCTCCTCGCAGAAGCGACGTGTTCGACGACGCCACGCAGGCCCGTCTCCTCTCCCCCGTCGGCCATGGGCCCCCACACCCGCACCACGAAGGTGTCCATCAGCCGAAGTATCGACTACGTGCCTTAGGGCAGCCTTAAGCGTCACCGACCGCATGGCGCTCGGTGCCCGAGAGAGCCGGGGTCGGGGTGGGGAACGGCGCAGGCTCCACTTCGAGCTCGGTCATCCGGGAGACATAGATCCGGTAGAGACGGCGGGCGGTTCCGTGACGGCCCGCCGCCGCCATTTCCGCCACCAGCGCCAGATGAGCCGGCTCGTTGTAGGCGTCCTGCTCCAGGATGCGCAGGTACCAACGGGCCGAGGCGTCGTGGTCTCCCGCCTCTGTGTCGGCTTCGGCCAGGATGCGCGCAATCGACATGAACTCGGCCCGCGCCTCTTCCCTCACGCCGATCGCCCAATCGGCATAGGGCTGATCCTCCAGGAACTCTCCGACGTAGCAGGCTTCTGCCGACCTGAGCATCACCAGCCCATCCTCCTGGTCACCGGACCGGAGGAGGGTGCGACCACTTTGAGCCTCCTGGAAGAAGGTCTCGATGTCGACGTTTACATGGCGGAGGTTCAGCGCCAGCGAGTCACGGTCCGCCATCAGATAGTGATCGTTGTCGTGACGCCGCTCCGGGTCGAGGACACCGCGGATCGTGCTCAGTGCGACCGAGAGCCGGTTGCCGGCCTTGGTGGCATCTTCATCGGGCCAGAGTCGCTCGATCACGACCTCCCGATGGACCGAGCGTCCCCTGTTGGCAGCCAACATTCCTACGACCTCCCTCGCCACCCGCGACTGCCAGGCAGAGGATGGGACCGGCTCTCCAGCGATGGTGACACCGAACCCGCCAAGGGTCCTGATGATCACATCGTGCGAAGCGCGCTCCGAGAGACTCTCGGCGACCCTTTTCGCCTCGAGGGCGAGACCCTTCGCCCCCAACATGGACAAGGTCTCTGCCGATGCCTCGGCGAGATCGAAACCTCCACCGGGCAGGCCGGCCAATGCCATATCGACCCTCGCCAGCCCGATGGGCGCGTCGATCTCCTCCCAGACGCGGCGGGCCTGCTCGAGCAGCGACCTCGCTCTCGTCTCGTCGATAAGTGTCGCTGCCTCGAGCTCCATCGCCTCAGCCAGACCAGGCAGATCCTGACGAGACCGAGCCACGTCGGCCGCCTTCACCGCCTTGGCCCTGGCCAACTCGGTCGATCCAGCGGACAGGGCAACAAAGCCCTGGGCAAGGAGGGCGCGCACGTGTCCGATCACCGATGCCACCTGCGCCGCCCGGTCTGCCAAGTCCCGCGCCCGACCCGGGTCGTCAGAGGCGATCAAGCGGGCCAGACCAGACAAGGAAGGCACCAGAGCCTGCAGGTCCTCAGCCTCGTCTCCAAGACGGATGGCTTCCTCGTAACCGGCCCGGGCCAGGGCAAAGTCGCCACGCAAGGCATACACATCGGCCATCTGGGCGAGTGGATAGGACTCGAGCATGGATCCCATCCCTCTGAATATCTCCCGCGACTGGTCGAGATCGGCCACAGACTCCTCGAGACGCCCCAGGCCGGCGAGTACCTGAGCCCGGTTGGAAAGGGACATCGCCCGCCACAGTTGGAACCCCGTCATGTCGGCGAGACGCAGGGCCATGTCCAACTCGGCCAGCGCATTTCCGTAGTCACCTTCCTCGAGGAAGTGCGAACCCCGATTGGAGCGGATCCGGATCGTCTGCACCACGTCGCGCGCCCTCTCGGCGTGCTCGAGCGCCCGCAGATAGTGCACGTCGTTCCCGGCCCGGTCACCATCCATCGCCGCCACCATGGCAAGCACGGTGTGGGCCGTGGCTAGGGCCCCTGAGTCGTCCGCCCGACGGGCCAGCGCCAACGCCTCGTTGGCAAGGGACTGGGCCTCGTCACGCTCACCGCGTAGCCAGTGGGCGCTAGCCGCCCAACCGAGCAGGGCAGCTTCGTTGGCCAGGTCACCTTCGCCCCGCCGCCCGCGCTGATAGACATCGAGGGCCGACTTCACGTCGCCCCTCATGTGGCTGAGAAAACCGAGGCGCCAGGCGACGCGAGCCGGGATCTCGCCCGGTCCGGGGACCAGCTCCTCGTAGCAGGCTGTGGCTCCTTCCCAGTCGCCCAAGACCTGCCTCGCCTCTGCCTCGAAGAGACGAATCTCGACGTCCCGGCGATCCCTCGGAATTTGCCCGATTGTCGTCACCATCTGACGGGCCAGACCGGCGGCCAGCAACG
>JBEVIF010000038.1:0-3525 GCA_040510795.1 Acidimicrobiia bacterium | reverse complement strand
TATTACATCGCCGCCCTGCCCGCGGAGAAGATGGCGTTGCTGCTCGACGATGGGATCCTCGCCTCCGACGAGTCGCTGGAAGGGATCAAAACGATCAGCAGCGGCTACGTCGAATGGATGAACGGCATCCAGTTCTTCCTGAAGGAGGATGTGCCCCTGGCCCATGGCCACACCATCTACCTCGACTCCCCATGGGCGCTCACCTCGGTCTCCCAGCAGCAGTTCTGGGCCGACTACAACCTCGCCGACTACGGCGACGGCAATGTCAGGGGCGTGATCTCGGTGGACATCTCCAACTGGCACCACCCCGGGAACACAGTCGACAAGCCGGCGAAGTTCTGCACCGCCGATGAGATCAAGATCGAGGTGTGGGAGGAGCTGAAGCGCTCACACTCCCTCGATGAGCAGCCGTTGACCGACGACATGCTGTACTGCTGGTTCCTCGACCCCGACATCACCCGGGAGCAATTCGTTGCCTCGCTCCTCCCGGGTTTCGTCCCCGACAGCGATGTGCCGATGAGCGAGAACGCCGAGCCTCTGTTCGTCGCCTACCTCAACACCTGGCGGCTCCGTCCCCAGGCATTCACCCAGATCTCGAACTTCTTCCTCGCCTCCGACTACGTACGCACCTTCACCTCGGTGGCGACCATGGAGGCAGCGAACGAAGCGGCGAGACGTGCCGTGAACGGGATCATCCAGCACTCGGGTCACCGTGCGTCGCTGTGCCGGCTCTGGAACGGCACCGAGCCCGACCTTGCCTTCATCTTCCGCTTGGAGGACCACTGGCGCTACCAGCGGGGGCTCCCCTGGAAGGGCCCGTCCCCTCTCGCCCGGAGGATCACCGAGGTGGTAGCTCGCGGGGGTCGTCTCACCAAGGTGGCGCGCCGCGCCCTCACTCGCTCCTAGACGCCATCCCTGTCTCCGCCTGGTGAAGAGCTTCTTGATGGTCGCCACTCAGGTCGGCGGTGAGGAACTCCGCTGTCTCGGGGATGGCGATGTGCAGCTCGGACTCGACGTGGATCCCAACCTCGAGTGGACCGGTCTGCATGGCGAGCACATGGCCACCGAGATCCCGATCCTTTGAGAGGAAATGGAAGTGATAACCGGGCACATTGACCGCCCGGGCATAGAGCGGTGCCCAAAACCCGACCAGGGTGCCCTCGATATCGACGACCCTGAACTCGCTCTGGTGGGCAGTGGCCTCCAGCAGGTTCTCCCCCGAGTCGGCGGCGCAGGCGGCCCGCAGCGACAGCCTCTCGAATATGCCGGAGGCCCGGATCCCGACGAACAGGTTCTCCGACGGTCTCGACCCATCCAAGGCCGTCGTCAGATCGGTCAGTGAGCCCGGGCCGGTTGCCAGGCTCACATCCGATCGAAAATGAGCGACGACGGCGAAGGGGACCAGGGCGTCGTCGGGTGGCGACGTGACCACACCGCCGCCGGTGGCCCGGTAACAGACCCCATCCAGCATGATCAGCTCTCCGTCGAGACCGTCGAAAGTCCCCAGTCCGAAGTCGCCGTTTCGCTTCAAGTCCCGGACCGTGACTGCGCCTTGGAAGACCCCCTGGACCAACGCGCTGGAGGTCGACACCTGGAACAAGGAATGGCGTTCGAGGTCGAAGGCCCTAGCGAGAGCACGATCGATCACCGTCGACAGGGAGTCTCCGGTCTGATCCGACTCATCCGATAGCGCCTTCCACACGCTCTCGGAGACCTCGGCGTTCAGTCGCGGTGCCACTGAGCGAGCGTACCGATTTCGTTACGTTCGCCTCTATCGCCCGGACCGTGCCTCACCGACGATGGAGACGTCACATGGAATCGACGATTGGAGGCACCAGATGACCGATTCCCCGACCACCGAAGTCCGGCTGCCCGACGACAGGCCACCGAACTGGGCCAACTCGATGATGAAGTGGGCCCTGACCACTCCAGGTCTCCAAGGCATGATTGGACAGGGTGTCGCCCTGCTCACCTTCGCCGGGCGGAAGACGGGCAAGCACTACACGATCCCGGTCAGCTATCAGCGGGACGACGACATCGTCACCGTGATCACCAAGCGCCAGCGCAAGTGGTGGCACAACTTCGAGACCCCACTCGAGGTCGAGCTGAGAGTGGCCGGTCGAACCTTCGCCGGAAAGGCTGAGGCACGGGGCAGCGACGAGGAGACGCTCGAACTCATGGTGGACTATCTGAGTAAGCGGCCCATCGACGCCAAGGCGTACGGGCTCAAGAAAGATGACGTCACCCGGGCGAAGATCGCCAGGATCCTGCCCCACATCGTTGTCATCCGGATCGAGATCGCCCCGATCGAATGAGGCGGACCATCAACCGACGCTGACCTCGCTCAGATCGTCGACCACAACATCGGCGCCCGCCTTCTCCAGGGCTTCCCGGTTGCTCCCCCGGTCGACGCCGACGACGCCGCCGAAACCGCCGGCGCGGCCGGCCGCCACACCGGACACGGCATCTTCGACCATGACGGCGACAGCTGGTTCAACCCCCAGCCTTGATGCCGCCTCGAGGAAGATCGCCGGCTCCGGCTTCCCGGGGAGACCGAGCCGGGCCGACTCGTTGCCGTCCACGACCGCGTCAAAGATCTCCAGATCGACACCGGCCGACCCCAGCACCGCTGCCGCATTCCGGCTCGAGGTGATCAGGGCCACACCCAATCCGGCGCCGTGGAGCTGGGCGATGAGATCCAGGGTCGACCGGTAGGGATCGACCCCAACCTCGGCAAGAGCCTTCAGAAAATCGTCGTTCTTCCTGTTGCCGACGCCGCACACCGTCATCTCCTCAGGCGGGTCGTTCGGTGTTCCCTCCGGCAACTCGATCCCCCGCGACGTCAGGAAGTCCCGAACCCCGTCGTATCTCGGCTTGCCGTCGACATGAGTCAGATAGTCAAACCCCTCGTCGAAGCGGGGCGCATCGGATCCGATCTCGTCCAGGAAGGAGTCGAACGTTTCCTTCCAGGCCCGGCGATGGACCGGGACCGAGTCGGTGATAACCCCGTCCATGTCGAAGATCACCGCTCGGCAGCGCCCGGTGTCGATGACCGCGTTCCCGCCTTCGACCGAGAGGAGCGGGCTCAGCCCTTGACCCCGCTGGCCGCCACCCCTTGCTGGAAATAGCGCTGGAAGACGAAGAACACGATGGCGATGGGGATGGTGGTGATCAGGGTGCCCGCCAGGATCGTGTTCCAGGGCTGCGCCTCACCGAACGACGCCCGCAGATTGGCCAGACCCAGAGGCAGGGTCGCCAGCTCTGGAGCGCCGGGCACTGCGATCAGCGGGTGGAGGAACTCGTTCCATATCCCCTGCACGGAGAGAATGGTGAGGGCGATCACCCCAGGGGCCGCCAGCGGAAGCATCACTCGGGAGAAGGTCTGCCACGCCGAGGCCCCGTCGATGGCGGCGGCCTCGATGAGCTCGTCGGGCAGCTGCTCGAAGAATTGCTTCATCAGGAAGATGGCGAAGGCGTCGAACATGAGCGGGATCATCAGCCCGGCGTAGCTGTTGAGCATCCCCA
>JBEVIF010000037.1:0-11856 GCA_040510795.1 Acidimicrobiia bacterium | reverse complement strand
ATACTCCTGACCGAGGACGAAGGCGAGGGCGACCTGGAGAGCCGATGCGTTCCGTAGCTCAGCAACTTCCTCGGCCCTCCGCATCCGTTCGAAGTTGTCCTCTGAGAAGAAGGCCCTGGTGCTTTCGTCCACGTCCGTGTCATCGGGCCTGAAGCGACCGTTGGCGAATCCCGCTGCCAGCGAGGTCCAGGCGAACACCGGCATCTGGGTGTCGGCATGCCAGCGGCGGGTGTCGTCGTCGGCAAACAGCGTCCCGGGGAACTGCATCTCGACAGGGCGGGGCAGGCTCAGACCGGGCGAGGAAGCCGCGAACCCGGTGAGTCCTTTCTCAGCGGCGTATTCGTTGGCCAGAGCGATCCGCTCGACCGTCCAGTTCGAGGCGCCGCATGCGGCAATGCGGCCGTTCACGATCTCTTCGTTGAGCGCCTCGAGCAGTGGGCCGGGAGGCACCGTCTCGTCGTCCCGGTGCAGCAGGTAGAGATCGACGTGGTCTGTCCCGAGCCTTTCCAGGCTCTCACTCAGGTCGTTGTGAATCGCCTCCGCATTGACCCGGGGCGGGCCAAATCGCCCGGCCTCATCCACACGTGGGTGGCATCCTTTGGTGATCAGGGCAATGTCGTCACGTCGACCCGATTGCTCGAGCCACCGGCCCAGAGCTTTCTCGCTCTCACCAAGCCCATAGATGTGAGCGGTGTCGATGCAGTTCCCGCCGAGAGCGAGGTAGACGTCGATCAGCTCGGCGACCGTGTCGTCTCCGGCCGGCGTGAAGATCTTGGAGGTTGTGCCCAGACCGATGACCGAAACAGGGCGCTCGATGCCGGTTATGTCGATGTATCGCATATGACGGCGGTCACCGTACCGGCTCGATCGGGAGATCATCGTCAGGGATCACCGGGCGCTGCTCGGCGATCGATCGTTTGAGACTCGCTTCGAATTGCAGTTCCCGAAGGCCGGCGATGCCCGGAACCGGCGGCGGGAGGCCCGCCCGCACCGAGTCGAGATAGGCGTCGATCGACTTCTCGAAGGATGCGTCGTACTTGTCCCAGCGAGAGGTTTCCCGGCTTGGCGTCACGATCTCGTGCACGTCGCCGTTCGAGTCGAGCACCTCCATCTCCTCGTCGAGACCGCGAAAGTGGAGACGACCTCGCTCGAAGGCAACGGTCAACTCGAAGAGGGGAAACCCCCAATCGATGCCGTTGGTGCCGAGAAGCGTGCCGGTCGCGTCCTGACCGATGAGAAAGGAGGCCGCGATGTCAGGCGCCGTCCCCGAGGCGGGATGTTCATGCGCTCGAGTGCCCTGCTGGGCGGAGATGCGCCGGACCGGACCGGCTAACAGAAGGATCAAATCGATGCAATGGCTCCAGGTGGCGTAGTGGGAAAGCGCCATGACGCTGACCGGCGCACCGAAATCACGTTCTTCGACGATCTCTCGGCCCCTCATCGTCTGGTCGAAGAACCGGTAGTTGAACACCATCGCCACCTCGGCCCCTGCCGCGTTCGCCTCCTCGAGGAGGGCTTTGCCATCCCAGAAGTCCTGTTCCACGACATGGGCCTGGCCGCCACGGGCCACCAAGGGCTTCTCCAGGAACAACCGCTTAGGCCCGAAAGACAGAAGGGCGCGGGTCACCTCCAGACGCTCCTGCTCACCGGTGAGGACGAACACCGCCTCCGGCTCTCGCCCGAGTAGCTCGTCGAGAGAGCCGGCCACAGGCACCCCGAATCGCTCACCCAGGGCATCGGCACGCTCTCTCGTTCTCGAGTAGAGAGTCAAGGAGACATCGTCGTGACGGAGGAGACCCGGTATGTAGTTGCGCTCGGCGACCTTTCCGGTCCCGACGATGGCTATTTCCACGGCGGCGCCGACCCTAGGTGAGGCGACGCCAACGATCAGGCCCGGTTCAGTCGCCGACCTTCGCCGCGAAGTAGGCCTGGAGGCGGTCGAAGAATCCTTGCCAGGCCACGTTGGCGAAGAAGTCCTTGTTCGCCTCGTCGGGGAGCCCGGAGTGAATCACTTTCATCAGAGTCTTCCCTCCTTCTTCCTCGAAGGTTATCTCTACGGTTGTGTCATCCATGCTGCTGCCGTCCGGTGAGCTCCCGCTCGACTTGCTGACGAGCCGATTCGGCCGGTCAACGACCTCGAAGGTCTGAGTCTCACGAAACATCTCCTCCCGAGAGAACCCCCAGGCGCTCACCCAGGTCCCGCCCACCCGGAGATCGATCTCGTTTTCGACGATCATTGCCTCCTCGTTGAGGATGGTGAACCAGACCTTCATCGCTTCGGGATCGGTGTATGCGTCGAACACCTCCTCCGGGGTGGCGTCGATCAACCTCTCCACTCTGAGCTCGTAGCTCATCGTTCTTCTCCTTTCCTATCCTCGAAATAGGCCTCGAGCCCGTCGAGTCGGCGGTCCCATTGCTTCCGGTAGAACTCGATCCAGTCGAACGCGTCGTCCAAGCGGGATGGGCCGAGGCGACAACTCCGGGTCCGCCCCACCTTCTCGGTGACCACCAGCTCTGCCTCCTCGAGGATCCGGACGTGTTTCTTGAGACCGGTCAATGACATCGCCAACGGTCGGGCCAACTCGGTGATCGAGGCCGGTCCACGACCGAGCCGGTCCAGGATCTGACGTCTGGTCGGGTCGGAGATCGCCCCCAGGGTTCGATCGAGTGTCGCATACTGAACCATTTGGTTCAGTATGCCAGTTCAGTGAGAAACCGTCAATCGTGTTCTGAGGATCAGTCGGCGACCAGCCGGCTGATCAAGTCGCGAACCTCGCCCGGCTCGAAGTCGAGCGTCGAATCGCCAACCGTGAGCTCGACGATCTGCCAATCGGGATGGGTTCCGGGGAAATTCGACTTCCACATCCAGATCCCCTCCTCCTCCGCGATACGCAGCGCATTCGCCGTCAAGACCTCCGATCCGATACCCAGATGAAGATGGAACATCGACGTATGAGGCGGATCTGGAACCACCCGCACCCGATCGAGGTCACGCAGGGCACCAGCGATCGCCAGGGCGTGATCCCTATAGCTCTTCATTCGTGGGAGGCGGGACCGAACCGAGGCCAGAGCCGAGGCGGCGTATGGCCACATGGCGAACAGGGTCCCGCCGTGCCGGAGACGCCATTCCCGGGCCTCTGCAATGAAGTCCTCGGGGCCGGCCAAGCCCGACCCGGCGAGCGCCCCCAGATCTTTGTAGAACGAGACATAGACACTGTCGAACAGCCCGGCGATCTCTTCCAGCGGTCGGTCGTAGGCGGGTGGGCACTGCCAGAGACGGGCGCCGTCGAGATGGATCGCCGCTCCACGATCGCGAGCCCAAGCGGTCTGGGCGAGCAGATCTTCCCAATCCGGGAGCTGCCCCCCTATTTCCCGCTGGGGCAACTCGAGCAGCAGGGCGCCCAGGGGTTCGGCTACGTCCTCCAAGCTCTCGAGAGTGAGGGGCCCGTAGGGATCACCAACCGGCCTCCCGACTAGGTCATGGAGCCGCTCGAAAGCGCCTCCCTCGTGCATTTCCACGTGACTGGTGGGATGAAACGCGATCGTCCGGCGATTCCGTCGGTCGGCATGTATGCGCAAGGCGATCTGCTGTGCCATGGTCCCGCTCACGAAGAAGGCGGCAGCCGGCATCCCGAGGAGATCGGCCACGTAGGTCTCGAGTTCCTCGACAACGCCGCCGTCCCCGTAGCGATCGGGGGTGATGTCGGTGGGTAGCTCCGAGAGCAACGCGGCGGCTGTTCGATCGCCATGCCAGGCCAGCGATCGAGTGCAGGCGCGACGAATCCGATCGATCTCGGCTTCGTTTGGGTCCATCGGGCGACTGTATCCCGAGGGCGGGGCCAGCGGTCCCGAATTGTCGATCAGACGGGAGCGTCTCCCAGGATCTCCTCGAGCTTGACGAGGATCTGCCGTTCCCCTTCACTCACCTGCTCGGCCCCGATCCCGAAGAACCCGCCTTCCTTTGCGGCTTCGGCGGCGTTCTTGGCCGATTGGAGGACCCAAGCTCGATACCCGGTCGCCTCATCCGCCGTCGCCTTCTGGGTGACTATTCGGTTCGCTTCCCGGAGCTCGTCCAGGATCAGCTCACGAGGGTCGGCGCCAGACTCCGGTTTGAGATCCGACATGGGGTTCTGCTTCCCCTCCAGAGCTACCTTCAGGCCGGCGGACAGGTCAACGACCAGACCCTGCTCATCCGTTGGGGTCACGGCAGACTTCATCGCCGCCATGGACTCCTTCGACATCTCGATCGGGCCACCTATGTCT
Source organism: Acidimicrobiia bacterium (assembly GCA_040510795.1). GTDB lineage: Bacteria > Actinomycetota > Acidimicrobiia > Spongiisociales > ZC4RG35 > JARDZU01. The sequence goes on along the minus strand of JBEVIF010000037.1, from coordinate 7,593 downwards.
GACAGCGATACTCCCATGCCGGCGACCAACGGGGCCCGGTAGAGCTTGACCCACTCTTCTTCGGTGAAATCGGTCTTACTGGTCATGATGAGCCCTTTCTGAGGTGGCAGGTGACCAGTGAGATCCTAAGCGCGGCGCGATTGGCCAGCTCCGCGGCCGCAGTGCCCCGCCGCACCGGCTATCTCAAAGACTCCCTGCCTGTCAGCAGTACGAACGCCTCGGTGAGTTGGACTGCGTCGGTCTCCCCGATCGAGGTGAGAAGGAGATCCTCGTCCATCAGACCCCAAGCGATGACCTCGGCGGCATGCTCGATGCCCTGTTCCTCCCACACCACCGAATTGTCGTGCCAGGTGTCGAGTCCTCTGAGATCGAGGAACTGTTGCCGGGCCTCACTGTCGAGTGTCTGATGAGCCCAGGCATGGGCCAGCTCGTGGAGGATGGTCTTCTTGGGGGTGACCAGGAAGCGGTTCCAATTGAAGCCACAGATGTCGATGCTGGCTGGGGTACCGGGACGAAAGTAGCCGACATAGCCTTCACAACTTGCGCGGTCGTCGTGGAAAGACAGTGAAACAGGTGGCAATTCGAGCCCAGCCTGATCGAACCGATCGAAGGCCCAACGGGCTAATGCGGCGTCTGCCTCATCTCTGAAGCCGGTTTGGTCGAATGCAGCCTCTTGCCCGGAAAGCGCTCTGACCTCGCTCGCGGCTGGTGCCGGCCAGCTCGCCGAGATCCCCGACAGCAACAACACCACCCCGAGTATGCGTGTGACCAACATGGCCACACCGTCCGGGTCGGCCCTAGAGGCGGCCTTTCGTCGCCTCCATTTGGGCTTTTCGGAGGCTTAAGCCGGGCTTAAGTCGCTAAACATGTAATCGCGGTGTTCGGGTTGGAGGTTTGGGTGTCCGATCGCGCTGTTCAGTTCAATGTCCTCGGGCCACTCGAGTTCCGACGCGGCGGCCAAACCGTCGACCTGGGGAGCCACAAGCAGAAATCGCTTCTCGCCCTGCTCCTGATCCATCGGAATCAGGTCGTATCCACCGATCGAATCGTCGATGAATTGTGGGGCGAGGGAGGCGCCGACAAGCAGAATGCCCTCTGGGTCCACGTCTCCAACCTGAGGTCCGCCCTAGAGACCGACCGGCCGGCACGCTCCGAGGGGACTCTGCTGCTGACCAGGGCTCCCGGCTACCTCCTCCAAGTGGACCCGGAGGAAGTCGATGTTTCCCGTTTTGAGCGCCTCCTGACGGAGGGACGCGGGTTGGCTTCACACGATCCTTCCGCTGCATCACTCGTGTTCGCCGAGGCCTTGTCGATGTGGCGAGGACGAGTACTGGACGATTTCACATACGAGTCGTTCGCCCAGGCCGAGATCCACCGACTCGACTCATTGCGTCTCGATGCCGTCGAGGGCCGCGTGGAGGCCGACCTAGCCCGTGGGTTGACTCATCGGTTGGTTGGGGAGCTCGAGGGTCTCGTGCGTGAAAACCCCTATCGAGAGCAGCTCACCGCATTGCTCATGACGGCCCTTTATCGGTCCCGCCGACAGGCAGAGGCACTCCGTGCCTACGGCCAGTTGAGGGAGCGGCTCGGATCAGAATTGGGTATCGAGCCGTCTGCGAGTTTGCGTGACCTGGAAGAACAGATCCTCACCGGTGATCCGCGGCTGGAGCCGGTGCCGGGTCGTCGCAATGAGGGCGGGACCGACCCAAGCCTGGCAGTGCGTGGATATGAGCTGAGAGCGAGCCTTGGCAAGACCCGGTACGGCAGCGTGTACCGCGCTTATCAGCCCGCTATCGGCAGAGAGGTCGCGGTCAAGGTGATCCGGGCAGAGGTGGCGAACGACCCTGCCTTCGTCAGGCGGTTCGAAACAGAGACGAGGTCGATTGCCGAGCTCGACTCTCCACAAGTGGTGCCGATCTTCGACTTCTGGCGGGAGCCCGATGGAGCCATCCTGGTCGAGAAACTGATCACCGGGGGCAGCCTCCACTCCCTGCTGGCCCACGGCCTCACTCCTGCGGACCGGGTGTGCGAGATCGTCAGTCAGCTCGCCATCCCCTTGGCCCGTGCCCACGAGCTGGGGATCGTCCATGGCGGAATGACTCTCGACAATGTGCTTCTCGACAACGACGGCGGGCCCTTGATCACGGATTTCGGAATGAGCGCCGGGCCGCCTTCCACACCCTCCGACGACGTCGAACAGTTGGCAATCCTCGCCACCCAACTCCTCGTTGGTGCCGAGGGATCGTTGACCGAGCTTGCCGGCAGGCTCGACTCCGGCCTCGCCGCCATCCTTGCCAATCCCCGCGTCTACGGCACCGTCGAGCTGTTCGCTGAGGCCTTCCGATCCGCCGTCGGAGCCACGCAGAGTCAGGTGCCAGTCGTTGATGTGCCAAACCCGTACAAGGGCTTGGTGCCCTTTGACGAGGCCGACACCGCGCAGTTCTTCGGGCGTGAGCGTCTGGTCGAACGAATGCTCACCAGGCTTGGCGGGCCAGATCCGCTCAACAGATTCCTGGCCGTCGTCGGGCCGAGCGGAAGCGGAAAGTCGAGCGTCGTCCACGCTGGTCTGGTCCCGGCACTCAGAGCCGGCGGTGCCCCGGGCTCCGAGTCGTGGTTCATCGCGACCATGACTCCCGGCTCGCACCCATTCGACAGCCTGGAGCGCGCTCTCGCGAGCGTTGCCGTGTCGATGGCCCCCACCTTGCTCGAGGAACTGGTCGCCCGACCCTCAGGACTGCGGAGGTCGATACGAGGGATATTGCCCGACGAGGTCTCACCGTTCATCCTGGTGGTGGACCAGTTCGAAGAGCTGTACACCATGACCGGGGATCATGAGCGTCAGGCCTTCACCGAGGCCCTAGTGGACGCCATCACCCACCCGCAGGGCAGGCTCCGGATCGTCATCACCTTGCGCGCCGACTTCTACGATCACCCGCTCGCCACGATGGGGATAGGCGAGCTCTTGCGTGACCACACCGAGTTGGTCACTCCTATGACCCACCCTGAGCTGGAGCGAGCCATCTCACGCCCGGCCGAGTCGGTCGACGTGATTGTCGAGCCCGCGTTGCTGGCAGCCTTGACCGCCGACGCCACGTCGGAGCCCGGCGTGCTGCCGATGCTCCAGTACACCCTCACCGAGCTCTTCGACAGCCGACGCGGGGCCACGATGACGGCCGCCGCGTACGAGTCGATGGGCGGCCTGACCAAAGCGTTGGTGACCAGGGCCGAATCGTTGTTCGGCGCCTTGGGCCCCGAAGGGCGGGTTGCGGCGAAACAGGTGTTCCTTCGTCTCGTGTCCTTGAACGAGGGCGGAGGGGACACCCGGCGCAGGGCCCTCCTCTCGGAGCTGAAGAGCATCGAAGGGACGGAAGGGGAAGTGGACGACATGCTCCGGGCTTTTGCCCGACATCGTCTGCTCAGCTTCGATCGGGACCCCGCGAGCAGGGCGCCGACGGTCGAGATCGCTCATGAGAGCCTGATCGGGGCCTGGGCGCGTCTCGAGGCGTGGATCGACGAGGCCAGAGCCGATATCCGAGCCCGGGCGCGTCTGACTACGGCTACAGCAGAGTGGATCGACGAGGGGAAGAATCCCGACTACCTCCTGGCCGGCGCCAGCCTCGCCCGATATCAGACCTGGGTCGCCGAGCCTCCGATGCGTCTCACCTCGGTGGAGAAGGCATTCCTCGCGGCCGCCGTGAAGGAGGAGCAGGAGAAGGAGAAGGTTGCCAGGGAGCGGCAGCTGCAGCGATCACAGCTCCGCCGCAGAACGCGCGCTCTGGTCGGACTGGGGGCTATGTCGGCGGTGGTCGTCGCATTGGGTCTACTCGCATTCGGACAGGGCGAGAGGGCACGTGACCTGGCTGACGAGCTGGCGACGACCGACGAGGCCAGGCAACTCGTAGCCGAGTCCGGGCTCGTGCTGGCCGACGATCCGGAGCTTGCAATTCTTCTTGCGGCCGAGGCTGTACGAGCCACGGAGGCCACTGGAGCCGCCCTGCCCGAGGCGGTCGATGCCCTCCACTGGGCTCTTCAGGGGGCTTCGGTTCAGTATCCGCCCGACGATGCCGAGACGCCCGTTGCAGTTCGCCCTCACGCCACCGGGGCCAGAGGAGTGTTCGCCCTCACACCGCAGCATCTGGTCGAAATGGGTCAGCAAGCCGCGGCACGGTCCTTCACAACGGGCGAGTGTGACCGTTACTTCGCCTCCGGAGAGTGTCCGGATCCGATGCTTCCCATTTCGGATATCGACATCGACGGAGGCTTTGAGCGCTACACCGGCCTCGCCGGCGAAGAGGAGCGACTGGCTGGAACATCGGTAGTCCTCACTGGAGCATGGAACGGCGACATGAAGGAGGGTGCGGAGCTCGAGTTGAACAGGCTCATGTCCGAACTCGGTGTCGAGGTGCGTTACGTCGCCCATCGCTTCGATCAAGACCCGAATTTCGTCCCCCTCAGTGAGGACCCCGAGGACATTTCGATCATCAGTGCTCCGGGTGCGATCGCCAATATCGCCGCGAGCAGACCTTTGGTCGACGTCGGCGCTTATCTGGGGAACCAATACCTACGAGAGTCTTACGGCGAATATCTGACGTCAATGGCCTCCCTCGACGGTCGCCAACATGCCGTATGGACTCGTCTCGGCGCAAAATCGCTGCTCTGGTACAACGCTTCCGAATTCGGTCGTGCCGGTTATCAGTTACCTGCCGACTGGACCGACCTCATGTCCCTCAGCGATCAGATGGTGGCCGACGGAAAGACACCATGGTGTCTGGGGATCTTCGCGTTCGATGCGACGGGATGGCCGGCGACCGATTGGTTGGAGACCGTTTTGCTCCTCGACGAGGGACCCGAGTTCTATGACCGCTGGGTGGCCCACGACGTCCCGTTCGACCACCCGGCGGCGGTTGCCGCTCTTGAGAGAGTGGGCACCTTGGTCCATACCCCTGGATACATGATGCCGCGGCTCATCCAGGAGACCGGATGGGATGAGGCTCTATTCCTTGCGTCTCAAGATCCTCCCCGGTGTTGGCTGAGCCCAGCACCCGATTTCGCAATGTCGTCCTTCGCCGAAGCGCCGATGTCCGCGGTGAAATTCCCCCGGATCGATCCTGATTACAGCCCCGCCATGCTCGGGGCGGGTGACCTTGCTCTCCCGGTCGCGGATCGACCCGAAGTGCGGGCCGTGATCAGGGCGATCGCCAGCCCGGCATGGGGATCCGGCTGGGCCCAGAGCCCGTTTCCACTGGATTTCACGCCACCCCATCGTGATTTCGACGTCAGCCTCATCACAGATCCTCTCCTGAACTCGATCTCTGCGGCGGTCAGCGAATCTGTCGAGGCCGACATGTTCAGGTTCGACGGATCGGACATGATGCCTTATGAGATCGGGTTCGGCACACTGCTCACCGAGCTCACCGACTATGTGTCAAACAGTGGCAATTCGGCCCAGGATGCCCTTTCAGCTGTCGAATCCGCCTGGATCGACTATGAGGCCGGCCAGCCGTCCGGCTGAGTCAGGTCGAGTTTTCCTCGACGACCCTCTTGAGACCGTCGAGCATCGTCTGCCAGTTGCCCTCGGAATGGTCCCGGGCCTCAGCGGTGTCATTGTGGTCCTGGATCAGAGTCACTTTTGTCGCCGGGCCGTCGTCGACCACTTCGATACGGACCGTGTGATAGTTCTCCGGCACATCGGGCAACCCGGTGAGCGGGCTGAAGTGGCTGTACTCGAGGACCTGAGGCGGAAGGACCTCGCGGACGGTGCCCTTGTCTTGGTATGACCGACCATCCCATTCCCCTTCCCAACTGATCGGGCTTCCTTCCATCCAGTCGGTGGTCACCTTCGTCCCAAACATGTATTCGCTGATCGAGTCCGGGTCGGTCAGGGCCTCCCAAACCTCTTCTTTGGGGGCATCGATGACCGTGGACACCTTCGCCACGTGATCGCTGTCTGACATCGGCTTCCTCTCGTCGAATACACGAGACCTACCCGAATTCGCCCCAAACCATGCACTCGGCGGCTCCGAACCAGGGACGTCATCGAACGACTTTGGAAGGAGGCGATGATGACGAAAATAAGAAAGGCGGCGTCGAATGTGGCCATCTGGGTGTTGCTTGCCCTGGTAGCCACGTTTGCGTTTGCTCCTTTGACCGCCCAAGGGGCGGATCACCTCGATGCACCGGGGTTGACCTCGCCCGGAGGCAAGACCCGACTCGATATCAACGACGTGTACGTCTTCGAGGGCTCGGATCCCTCCAAGACGGTGCTGGCGGCCACGGTCAATCCGATAGCCACCGGCGACACGAAGTTCGCCGATCGTCGGGAAGGCGCATATCACTTGAGGATCGATCAGAACGGCGATGCGGTCGAGGACGTCACGTACTCGTTCAGCTTCGTCAATCGCTTCTTCCGTGACGGACAGTTCGTGACTGTCCGCAGGGCGACCGGGTCCGAGGCCCGTGAGGTCACCCCGAGCGGGAAATTCATCGGATTCGGCTCCACCGAGGACTCGATCCGGCTGTTGTCGGGCAACGGCAAGTTGTTCACCGGGCTGCGCTCGGACCCGTTCTTCTTCGACCTCAGCGGATTCCGCGGAACCGTCGAGGGCGTCGGACCGCGGATGTTCAACGACGGCATGGAAAGCGACTTCTTCGAAGACCTCAACACCCTCGCCATCGTGATCGAAGTACCCGACTCCAAGCTGGGCAAGCAGATCGGGGTGTGGGCAACCACGAGCTCCGAGAACGGCAGTCGCGATCGCCAGGTCGATCGCATGGGTCGGCCCGCGATCAACACCGTGGTCAACAGCTCCGGACCGATCGTCGGGTCAGACTCAAACGCCAAGAACGTGTTCAACGCCGGGAAGCCCAAGCGCGATGTCGCCGACTTCACGGCCGGCACGATCGCAGCGTTGCAGGCATTCTCATCGCTGGACGTCGAAGGCGCCTACAGCGATGCCGCGGCTGGTGCCCTCGCCGGCGTGCTGTTGCCGGATGTCATCACCTACGACACCGCAACGGCTGCTGCGGGACCGTTGAACGGTCGTGCCCTGGCCGACGACGTGATCGACATCGAGTTGCGGATTGTGACGGGTGGAGACCCGCTCGGCCTGTTCGATGATCGAGATGCCGACGGCGCAATCAACACCGATGGAATCGGGCCGCACGACGACTACCTGTCCAAATTCCCATACCTGGGAGTGCCCAACAGCTGAGTCATTGGCCGGTGGGGGTAGTACCCCACCGGCCAACACTCCGGCGGTACCGAGAAAGGATCGACATGAGACGAGCAATCACCGCCATAGTTGCCATCGGGCTGCTGGTTGCAGGTTCCTACGGCCTCCGCGCTCTCACCGAAACCCCAGAAACCGCGCCCCCGAGCGCCTTCGAACAGACCCCCATCCCCCGCCTTGGCGAAGTTGAACGCCTGATCTCCGTTTTCGAGGAGCGCATCGCCGAGAACGGTGACCCTCTCGACATGAGCGAGCTGGGCAGGCTCTATCTGGAGCGGGCCGAGCTGGTCGACGATCTCGGCGACTACGGATCGGCCATCGACAGTCTGGAGAAAGCGGTAGACCTCGCACCGGAGGACCGGGT
>JBEVIF010000036.1:0-3009 GCA_040510795.1 Acidimicrobiia bacterium | reverse complement strand
GTGGCTTCACCGGACCTCTGTACCCGGTCAACCCCAAGGCCAAGGTGATCGGGTCGGTGCGGGCCTACCCGACGATCGGCGAGGTGCCAGACGACGTGGACCTTGCCTACGTTGTCGTCCCTCAGGCACATGTGATCGATGTCGCCCGGCAGTGCGCCGCGTCCGGGGTGCGGGGCATCGTGGTGATCTCGGCCGGATTCTCCGAGACCGGTGAGGAAGGAGCCAAGCTCGAAGCTGAGCTTCTCGGGATCGTGCGGGATTCGGGGATGCGAATGGTCGGCCCCAATTGCATGGGATTGCTCAACACCGCCCCGTCGGTCCAGCTCAACGGCACCTTTGCCCCGGTCTACCCACCTGCGGGGAATGTGGCCATGTCCAGCCAATCCGGGGCCCTCGGCATAGCAATCCTCGACTACGCCACCCGCAACAACATCGGGATCTCGCAATTCGTCTCCGTCGGGAACAAGGCGGACGTGAGCGGCAACGACCTGATCCTCTCCTGGGAGGACGACCCGCAGACCGACGTGATCACCCTGTACCTGGAGTCCTTCGGCAATCCGAGGAAGTTTTCGAGGATCGCCAGGCGGATCGGGCGGCGGAAACCGATCATCGCGGTGAAATCGGGCCGGTCCGAGTCAGGGAGCCGCGCCGCGTCCTCCCACACCGGCGCCCTCGCATCGTCGGATGTGGCCGTGCAGGCCCTGTTCCGCCAGGCCGGAGTCATCCGGGTCGACACCATCGAGGAGCTATTCGCCGCCGCCAATCTCCTCGCCCGACAGCCGATTCCTGCGGGCGGGCGGGTCGGGATCGTCACCAACGCCGGTGGGCCCGGGATCCTCGCTGCCGACGCCCTCGAGGCGAACGGGCTGACGCTCCCCGAGCTCTCGGGCGCGCTTCAGGAGCAAATCGGATCCAGACTCCCGGCCGAGGCTTCGACCAAGAACCCGGTCGACCTGATTGCATCGGGAGGGCCCACTGAGTTCGAACACGCCACTTCCCTGTTGCTCGAATCGGGCGAGGTGGACGCGGTGATGGTCATCTATGTGCCGGTCACGCCAGAGGGTGCGCAAGACGTGGCGGGGGCAATATCACGTTCCCAGCTGGCCCACGAGGGCGATGTCACGATGCTCTCCGTGTTCATGCAGACCGGCGAGGCGCCGCATTTCCTGGGCGGTTCAGACGGAGGTAGGGCGGTCCCGACTTATCTCTTCCCCGAGTCCGCCGCCCTGGCACTGGCACGGGCGGTTCGCCACGGGGAATGGCGTCGGCGTGATCCTGGGGTCGAGGCGAGGCTCGAACCTGGGGCGGAAACAGAGATTCGGACCTTGGTCGCCGCGGCACTGAAATCGGTGCCCGCCGAGGGTGGGTGGCTCGACCCGGACATCGTCGACGCCATTCTCGACAAGGCCGGTTTCCGCGTCCCCATTTCGAAGGTGGTCGGATCAGGAGACGATGCGATCGAGGCCGCGGCGGGGCTTGATGGACTCGTGGTCATGAAGGTCATCTCGCAATCGGCGCTGCACAAGTCCGATGTCGGTGGCGTGGTCCTGGGTGTCCAAGGCGACGACGAGGTGAGGCAGGCCTACCAGCAGGTGACGGCGGCAGTCGAGGACGTCGACGGCGTTCTCGTCCAGGAGTTCGTGTCAGGCGGACACGAGGTCCTGATCGGGATGACCCAGGACCCAAATTTTGGCCCTCTGGTCGTCTTCGGGTTGGGTGGGATCTATGTAGAGCTCCTTCAGGATGTCGCCTTCCGAATCCATCCGCTCACTGATGTAGACGCTGCCGAGATGATGCGGGAGACCAAGGGTTTCCGGCTTCTCGAGGGGTATCGGAACCAGCCGCAAGGGGATGTGCCCGCCCTGGAATCCGCGTTGATGCGGGTGTCGGGCTTGATCAGCGCCGTTCCCGAGCTGCTGGAGATGGACCTGAACCCGGTCAAGGTCCTCCAGCCGGGGCAGGGAGTCGTGGTGGTGGACGCTCGAATGAAGATACGACGTGTCGAGCCGGCGAGGCACCCCCGGATGCGGGACCTCCCCGGCGTCACGTCATGAGGGAGGCGAGATGTCGTTCTTGAGGACAGTGTCGGAGGACGAGGCGACGGGAGACGTCGCCGAGCTCTACGAGACGGACATTGAGCGAGTGGGGTATTTGCACAACTACATCCGCACGTTCTCCCTACATCCTGCCGCCTATCAGGCTTGGCGCGGTCTCGTCAGCGCCATTGCGAAATCGATGGATGAGCGTCGCTACGAGCTGGCGACCTTCAGCGCCGCCAACCGACTCCGGTCCTCCTATTGCTCGTTGGCGCATGGCCAGGTCCTGGTCGACAAGTTCCTCGAGCCTTCGGTGGTGGAGGTCCTGGTCGAGGACCCGGGTTCAGCCGGCTTGGACGACGCCGACACGCTGATCGTGCAGTTCGCCGCCAAGGTCGCCGAAGACGCCAGCGTCATCAGCCAGGGAGACATCGATCGTCTTCGAGATGCCGGTCTCAGTGACCGGGACATCCTCGACGTCGTCCTCGCTGCCGCTGCTCGCTGTTTCTTCTCCAAGGTTCTCGACGCCACCGGAACCCTCCCCGACTCGATCTACAACGAGATGGAACCCGAGCTCCGGGACGTGCTCACGGTGGGTCGGCCCATCGCCAAAGATCTCTGAGATTTTCTTTCTGTTTGGCTGGTTTCTGACCTGTTTTTGTCACACCGGTCTCGTACGTTCGGGATATGGAGAGGGAGAGCTTCACCAATGATCAGGCCGATGGGGTCTTGTCTCATCTGTTTTCTGGTCTGGCCGTTTTCTATGCCGAGATCTGTGAATGGTTGACCGAGGCTGATCGGGGTCAACGCTTCCTTGCGGATGGGGCTCGGAATCTTCCGGAGTGGGTGTCGGCCCTGTTTGGTCTGAGACATTCGACTGCGGCGCAGCTGGTCCGGGTCGCCCGACGTCTCCAGGATCTGCCCGTCTTGCGTTCCCGGTTTGCTGCTGGTGAGTTGAGTCTCGATCAGACCG
>JBEVIF010000035.1:0-3260 GCA_040510795.1 Acidimicrobiia bacterium | reverse complement strand
GGAGGTGATAGCCGACGGCCAGACCCGCCTGACCGCCGCCGATGACGATTGTTTCGATGTGCTCGCTCATCTAGGTCTCGACACCAAGGTATGAGAACCGGCGACCGTCGCCTATCGGGAGTTCTCCCAGGTGGTGAGTCCGTGCTGCATGGCGAACAGGGTGGCCCCGGCCCGGGTCGATACGCCCATCTTTCGATAGGCGCTTTGAATGTGAAAGTCGACGGTCTTGGGCGATATCTCGAGTGCCCGAGCGATCTGCTTGGTCTGCAGACCACGGGCGAGGTGCCTGACCACCTGGGTCTCGCGCTCGGTCAGGCCGGCAGGCCAGGGCACCGAAGCAGCGCTATGCCCGCCGCCCTCCAGCACAGCGGCGACCGCTTCCGGATCGAGGCGCCCGGCCTTGGCCTCTCCAGCGAGCACCTCCGCCGCCGCTCCGCGCGAAAGGGCAGGGCGGTGCGGTCGGGGCTCGGTCATGGCGTTATAGGTGTCAGCCGCAGCAAGGACACGGGCTGGTCGCTCCATGGACGACACCCCGACACCCCGGTGATAACCCGTCCCGTCCACACGTTCATGGTGAAACCCGGCGACTGGAACCAGGTCTGAGAGGAACGGGGACTGAGTCAGGATCCGCTCGGTGTGGTAGGCGTGCAGCCGTATTCGCTCCCAATCGTCCAGTGTCAAGGACCCTCTCTTGCTCCAGATGCGGACCGGAACCGCGGCCCGTCCCAGGTCGTGCACCAACGCCGCACGATGAACAGTCAGAGTGTCCGTTGCGTCGAACGAAAGCACCTGGGCAGCAGCCAGGCACGTTGTCGCCACTCCAGAGGAGTGCCCCACGAATTCGGGAATCGCCATATCGGTGAAATGACCCATTGCGGCCAGCGCTCGGTCGATCGCCTCGCCGTCGAGCATCGACCAGGGTTTGGGCTCGCAGCCAAGCGCCAGGTCCCACAGTGGGAGCTCTGATTCGATGTCGACGATCTCGGCCGCGCCCTGCATGAAAGTCTTGGCGACTATCGGGTCGAACGCATGGGCTGCCCGCTGGCCGATCACACCGGAAACGAACTCGACGTCACTCAGGATGAGCTGAAATGCGGCGTCCCTGGCGACGTGGGCTATCCGTACTGCAAGTGGTATCTCGTCTCCGGCGACCCCACCCGGAAACCCCTTGCCATCCCAACGCGCCGACTCGAAAGCGACGAGGTTGGAGACAGGTGGCCCCAGGCCCAGCTCGTCGGTCAGCATCCGGGCCACCTCGCAGGTGGCGTCGACCACCCCGGCGAACCCGATGGCCAACTCTGGCAGGTGGCGGCTGACACGCCAGACACGGATGTGAGCCGGTGCGGTTGGCGGTGCCACCGCCCGCATCATTCCCCTGGCCATCTCGGCCCGGCTGCCAAATCGGAATGGACTGGCGTACGTGGTGAGCGAGTCGTCGTCGCCGAACACGTCCCAGCCCACCTCGACCGGGGCATTGCAGCCAACGTAGAAGAGAAGGCTGAGGAAGTACGCCTGTGACGCCGTCTCCCGGTCGACCTCGAGACGATCGCATAGACGCGCTGCGATCACTGAGCTTCGTAAGCCGTGCTCCAGTGGGAATCCCACCGCCAGGTCGGTCGCCATCGAGATCGCAGCGATGATCTCTGCGGTACGAACCCCACTCGCATTTGGGATGGCGCTGTCCGCCATCGCGCGACCCTACGTCGGAATTGGATTCAGAAACGCCTGTGCTCTGACAGGCTCGACATCAAGACCCTTCGACGACCTCGTAGATCTCGTCGGCGACCAGACCGTGCGCCTCCCCGCTGCACCTTTACAGCAGTCTCGGAGTCTGGGGCGTCGACGAGGCAGAAGATCTTGCCGTTCGACTCGTGCACCCAGTAGCTCTTGCAATTGACGCCGTACTGATCCTGGTGGGCCAGATCCGCCTGGTGAGCCCCGGCGACATCTGCCGCGGATCGAAAACGACGCACCTTGCTGTTGGCGTCGTCCATCGAGGATTCCTCACATTCCCAACTCGTCCATACGAGTCTGGGATACCGCCTGGGCGGCTTCGATCTGGCAAGCCGACGACTTGATCGCGTCCAGGAACGGCCCCCTTTCGAGGACCAACAGATCCAGGTCGCCCACGGCCTCGACGGTGGCGGTTCGGGGGATGTCCCTCAACAAGGCAATCTCCCCGAAGAAGTCCCCGGTCTCCAAAGTTGCGACATCCATTCCATCGCGCACCACCCGGGCAGTCCCCCGCTCGACGAAATAGAAGTGTTCCCCCGGCTCCCCCTGCACACAGACAGCAGAGCCCGGGCCGACCGATTCCTCATCGATGGTCAATGCCAGGCGCTCCAACTCGGCCGGGCCCAATGCGGCGAACATCGGCGTCGACCTCAACAAGTGGAGGTGCTCGATGGGGACTATCACCCCAACGTCCGCCTCCTGGAGCGCCCCGCGGTTGACGAGGACGACAACGATGATGAGCAGACTGGCGACGACCAGCGTCCACCCGACGCCCAACCAGCCGATGAGGACCGCCCCCGCTACTGAGCCGAGCGCCTCGGCGGCGGTGGAGGTTCCTTCCACGACCCCAAACGCCCGGGAGAGACCGCCGAGCGGGATGACCCGTTGCAGCATGATCCGACCCGACACGTCGACGAAGGTCCAGCCGGCGCCCATGACGGCCAAAGCGACAAGGGCGACTGCCTGCGATCCAAAGATCGGGATCAAAGACACGGATACGGCGATGAGTAGCAGTCCCCGCCGCATGGATGGAGCGAGGTGTCTCTTTCCGATCAGAACGATCGCAAGGACCGAGCCTGCTGCGGCACCAATACCGATAGCGGCATTGAGCCAGGCAGCCCCGGAATCTTCCGTGGCGAACACTTCGAAGGCGAGGACGATGGTGGCGACCTCGAGAACACCGGCTAGGAAGAAGACGCTGGTCGAGGAGAGGAGGATGACCCTGGGGCGGGGGCCGCGGAAGGCGCCGAACCCCTCCAATGTCATCTGAATTGCGCTCTGGCCGGTGCCACGGTCGGCTGCCGTGGTGGTCTGAACACTCCAGACCAGGATCGTGCCGAGGAGGAGAAGGGCCGACGTGATGACGAAGGTGGTGCCGATTCCCCAGGCAGCCGCGGTGACGCCGGCCAGAAGCGGCCCGGCGATCCAGCCCAGGTTTTCGATTGTTCCGCCGGCGACATACCCCGCCGTCAGTTGCTCGGTGCTCCGGGCGAGGGCGGGGAGGAGGGACTCGTGAAACGGTCGCA
>JBEVIF010000034.1:0-6412 GCA_040510795.1 Acidimicrobiia bacterium | reverse complement strand
ATGCTCGTAACGCAGACCGAGCAGATCGGTGACGGCGTCGGTTACCTCCGGTGCTGTGCCCGCCAACACCTCGAGAGATTCACCGCGGAGCAGGCGCGCCTCTGTGGTGGTCGCCCTGGAACCATGGCGCTCCACGAGACGGACAGCGGTATAGCTCTCTTCACCGACCGAGAACCCGAACTCCACGCGGCAGACGTCCGCCTGAGCCGAGATGAGGGGCGCCACCGAGCCCTTGCCGACCCTGGGGATCGACCCGTAGAGGGCGAACGTCATGCCGTCGATGACGCTCGACTTCCCCGAGCCCGTCGGGCCAGACAGCACGAAGAGGTCTGCATCGGTGAAGTCGATCTCGGTCTTGCGCCGGTAGGCGAGGAATCCCTCCATGACGAGGCGCTGCGGTCTCACCTGGAGAGAACCTCCTCCTCGAGCTCCCGGAACAGCTCCACTACGGCAGGATCGTCGACGCCCTTCGAGGTGAGATAGGCCTCCAACAGTGCAGCCGGAGACCGGCCCACCCGCTCGATCCGTTCCCGGGGCACCCTGTCCTCCGGTTGGGCGATGATCACGTCAACCGCCCCGGGGATCGCATCTCTGACTTCCTCGTTGAGGCCGGCTCTGGCTTGCTCGTCCAGAAGGACTTTCACGTAAGACCCTTCTACCTCCGCAGCACGGCTGAGGACCTGCTCCAAAGTGCCCCGTATCTGGACGAGCCCGATCCCGCTCTCGAGCACGACGGCATCGACAGACGCCGGCTTACCCGGCTCGGCCTCCACGACGAGGACGCCCTTTTTGTCGCTGACCTCCCCGAAGTCGAGCTGCATCGGTGACCCGCTGTACCAGACAGGGGCGGAGGCGGGAATCCTCTGCTGACGGTGGAGGTGGCCGAGCGCGACATACGAGAGGCTTCCCGGGAAGGCCTGAGGGGGTATGGCGTAGCCAAAGATATGGGCTTCACGCTCGCCGCCGCCACTCTCTGCCCCGTACACAGTGAGATGTCCGGTGAGCACGTTGACCGTGTCTGTGCCCATGTCCTCGGTCAGGCCGCCGATGATCCGTCTCAGCCGTTCTTCGTATCCCTGGGCGTGTTGATCGGGGTCGAGATCCATGATCTCCGCCGCCTTGATGATGCCGCGCTGAGAGACGAAAGGGAGGCATGCCACCTTGAGGCCGAGTGACTCGATGACTGCCACCCCACCGTCGATAGGTCGAGTCGGACGGGCGACGACCGTTATTCGACCCAGGTCGAGGAGCGGTTTCACCGCTTCCAGCCGGGCAGCATTGTCGTGGTTGCCCCCCACCACCAGGACCGGACCGACCTCGGCGAGGTCGAGCAGTACCCGATAGATGATCGATTCGTCCTCGGGGGAGGGTGAGGAGATATCGAAGAGGTCGCCGGCGACCAGGGTGATGTCGACACGCCGGTCCCGGGCAATTTCCACGATCTCGGACAGGACCGCCCGGTGCTCGTCGGCTCTGGAGCGACCACGGATCTTCCTCCCCACATGCCAATCCGAGGTGTGGAGCAATTTCATGGTGGGACCGAGCAGGTCATCGCTCCCGATCGTAGGTCGGGGCGGGGACAGTTCCTGGGAGGCTCTTAGAGGTCTTCGAAGGGGTCGGCCGGGCCGTCGATCTCGCCAGGTTCCCTGCCTGCCTCGGAAGCGCGGGTAGCCCAGGCCGGGAACGGAAACTCGAGGACGAGTGGGACCGGGATCTCCGGCTGCGCCAGGAGCATCGTCCCGGGTTTGAGGATGGTGGCGCGCTGTCTCTGTGCGGCCGGGAGAAAGCCGTACTCCTCCCGGGACGCCTCGGCCGAGTCGAGCCTGCCCACCACCCGAATCGAGGAGTTGGCGATGATCCGCCTCTCAACCTCCGATGCAGTCTGTTGGGCGCCTATCAGGATCACGCCCAGTGAGCGGCCCCGCTCGGCCACGTCGAGAAGCACTTCCTTTATCGGGCTGGCCCCCTCTCTCGGGGCATATTTGTTCAACTCGTCGAGGACCAGGAAGAGCAGCTCGTCGGATTGGCCCGCCTTCTCCTTGTCCTCGAGAGCCCGACGCACCGCCACGCCGACGACGAACCGCTTCGCCCGATCATTGAGATTGTGGAGGTCCACCACTGTGACCTGGTGGCCCTGAACCTCGATGCGGTGCCGGTCCGGGTTGGCGATGTCTCCCCGTATCAGCCGCTCGACATGACGGACGGCTCCCTGGAGCCTTCGCACGAAGGCGTTGACGGTCCCGGCCCCGATGTGGGGACCGGCCCAATCGTTGCGGGTTTCCTCTTCCTGGACCTTCCGGGTCACCAGGTCGACCAGGTCCCGAAAAGTCCGCACTGTGTCCCCTTCGATGCGGACCGAGCCTCCGTCCGCAACTTCGGCATGACGGAGTTGAGCCATGACGTTGTAGACCACCATCGTGTACTGCGAACGCTCATCCTCTGCGTCGGCGAAGAGAAACACCATCAAGTCCTCGTGACAGAACTCGGCCAGCGTCCAGAAGAACGACGTCAGGTCGGAGCGGCTGCTCACATCGGCCACCGCCCGATCGGACCCGGGCCGGGGCGGGGCGAAAAGACCGACCGAGCCGAACGGCTGGGCGGGCAGTTCCAGCGCCCGATAGAGACGCTCGGCGTCCTCGTCGAGGCTGGTGTTGCGCCGGTCGAGATGAAGGAGGTCCTCGCCCTTCACGTTGAAGATCAGCGCCCGGGTGTTGACCACGGCCGTCCCGAGCACACCGGACGTGAACAGTGAGTGGAGGAGAAAGGTGGCGTAGCTGGTCTTCGTGGCGACACCTGAGACCCCGGAGATGTTGACGTGGGCGCCGCGCTGGCCGTTGATGAACTCGAAGTTGGCGTAGAGGGGCTCCCCACTACGCGAAGCACCGACCGGGAATCTGCGATCCATCCGGTCGAAGAACAGGGCCTGGTCGCGCTCCTTGCCATGGGCCCTGCGGACCGGCTGTCCGGGACGGGGCGGGACGAAGATCTCGGGCTCGACCCGGGTCGCAGTGACCTGTGCCGCTTCCATCACCTCGGCCGGCAGCACTCCGTCCTCGATGAGGAAGACGTCGGAGTCGAATCGGGCCCCCTCGTGGCGGGCCCGCACCTGGCTGATGGTTCCAAAGATCTTGACCAACTCGCCGGTCGGAAGGACGCGCTCGAGAGCGACGACATCGTCCAGCTCCAGGTATTCGCCCTCGGCTACTCCGACCCAGAATTCGAGTGGTGTGGCGTCGACAGTCCCCAGCACGCGACCGACCATCTCCTCCATCCGGCCGAGCGTAGACCCGGGAGGGACAGATCGAGGGCCACGTAGGCTCGCCGGGTGAGCCTGGCGGTGTTCCCCTTCAAGTCGGAGGAGCCCTCCCTGGTCGTCTCCAATCTCGCTACTGCGGCAGCTCACCCCGCTATCGACGAGGTATGGGCCGTGGCACCAGAGGTAGGCGGCGCGGAGGCGGCAGTGCGAGCCATGGCGTTAGGAGTGTCCGGCGCCCATGCCAAACCGGTCGAGGTGATCATTCAGGAGCGACTGGGCACTTACCGGTCGGGCAAAGGCGACGCGATGAACACTGCCATGGCGCTCGCCGCCGAACAGGGCCGGGATCGGGTCCATTTCTACGACGCCGACATCACCAACTTCGACGCGTCGTGGATCGACGGGGCCGAGAGAGCGGCCGACCGCGGCTTCGGCGTGGTGAGGCACCGGTTCCCCAGAGCAGCGACCGACGCAATGATCACCTGGATGATCACCAGACCCGGCCTGGCCCGCCTATTCCCGGGAACGTTCCTTCCCAGGCTCGACCAGCCGCTCGGAGGCGAGGTCCTCCTCACCCGGCCGGCGGTTGAGACCCTGGCCGCCTCCGATCTCGTGCGAAGTCGCTCCGACTGGGGAATAGACACCGTTTTGACCTATGCCACCTCGGTGATGGACCTCGGCTTCTATGAGCACCACGTTGCCGACGGGAAGCGACACGCCCTCTATGGGTCGCTCGACGAATTGCGGGAGATGCTGATCGAGTGCCTGGATGCGGCTGCATCGCTGTCGGGCCGACCCGGCCCCGGACCTGGCGCCAGACATGCCACCGATCCGCCCGCCCCGGTCCCGGAGGATCTGAAACAGACCACGGCGTATGATTTGGAAGCCACGGTCCGTCTGCTCGACGCGGAATGGAGCGCCGACGAGATCCATCTCGCCGAGAGCCTGCCCCCGGATCTGTCAGGTCTCCTCCTCGACCCTCCGACCCGGCCGAGATTCGAGCTGATGGACGCCGACCGTTGGCACATGGCGCACGGTTTTCTGATGGACAGCTTCGCTCTCGGCGATCCGGCATGGGAGTCGCTGGCCTTTCGCCTCTGGCTGACCAGGGTGCTGTCCTACACGACAAATCAGGCCCGGGAGGGGTTCGATGCCGCCATGGCATATCTCGAATCCACGATCCGGCGCTACGAGGTGATCGCCGCCGGATCCGCTTGATCCCCGGAGCCGGCCGTGACCTCTCGCACACCAGTGAGAACCACGATCAATGCGGCCAGCGCCACTATCGCCGCCATCAACGTGACCGACTGCATACCGCCGGCTGCGAACACACGTGGGGCGACGAGGTCCCCGACGATCCGCCCCAGCCCGCTGGCGACAATGAGAAGCGAGAGGAGGCGCGCCCGGGCTCGCGGCCGTAGTTCGGTGGTCAAGGGGATGGCCGAGATGATCCCGAACTCGATGGCGACACTGACGACGACGAGGACCGCCATCGCCGCCAGTAGCTGCTCGGAGACCGCCGAGAGCACTAGAAGCGAGACCGCGGCGACGGCCAACCCGAGGGCCAGTGAGTTCCGTTTCCCGATGCGATCGGTGAAGGCTGCCATCGATACCTCGCCGGCCAGCTCGGAGACCCCGATGACAGTGCCGACGCCACCTAGTGCGATGAGACTCAACCCGAAGCTGCCTTCGAGCCACCCGCCAAGCACGACCAGTAGCGACTCATGGGTGAAACCGAACAGTGCCACCGTCACCAGGACCAGCACCACCTGACGACCGGGGCTGTCCGCCGCCATCACGCCGGGGACGGAGTCGTCTCTCCGGTCCAGGAAGAACAAGGCCAGCCCGATGCCGAGGAGCCCGACGGAGCCAACTACCCAGAACGGGGCCTTCCAACTCCAGTTCTCGATCAGCCATCCGGCCAGTGGGGCGCCGATGAGCAGCCCGCCGGCCCATGCGATCTCCAGGATCCCGAGGTACCGAGCACGCTCCCCGTAGGCCACCCGTTCGGAGACATACACCTGAGAGCTGACGTCGATCATCGGTTTGGCCAGGCCGACCAGGGCAAAGCCGATCACCGCCCCGACATACACCCCGGTCCATGCGGTGACGATCGAACCGATTGAGAACAGTGCCAGTCCTGCGACGAGAAGACGACGGCTTCGCCCTCGTGTTCCGGAAAACGACATGAAGGCAGGCGTGGTCAGGGCACCGGCCCAGCGGACCGACACGAGCGCACCGGCCTGCGTCAGGTCGATTCCCAGCCCTCGGGCGATGGCGGGCAAGAAGGGATAGACGAAGCGGAAGCCGATGTTGGCCACCAGCTTCAGGAAGAGAAGTGTGGCGACGGCGGGGCGGAACGGCCGTGCTCGGACTGGTGACTCGGCTATGACCCCATCGTAGGTTGGGGCAGATCCGCCTCCACCGGACCGGAAGCGACCATCCTTGCGGGTGAGATGACACTCATCGTCGTAGTGCTGATCGCAGTCCTCGGAGGCTTGGCCGGCGCACTTCAGTCACAGTTCCTCGGTGTGATGGAGGAGCGAGTGGGAACGCTCGCCTCGACTTTCGTCACCTATGCCGGGGGCGGATTGGCCGTGACCATCCTCATGGTGGTCTTTCAGGGGAACCGGCTATCGGAGTTGAGGGAACTGCCTTGGTGGGTGTTCGGGGCCGGTCTCATGGGGCTCGTAGTCGTCGCCTCGTTGGGGGTCAGCGTGGCCAACTTGGGGCTCGGAGCCGGACTGACATTGTTCACCGCGGCCACACTCATCCTCGGTGCCCTGATCGAGCATTTCGGCTGGTTCGGGGATGGGCGCTCTCTGGACGCGATGCGTGTTGTCGGCGTGGCTCTCGTCATCGGGGGGACCTGGCTGGTGGTCCGAGGCTGATTTTGCTCAGCCCAAGGCGATGGCTGCCATTGCCACGATTGTGAGGACGAGGCCGACGATCTGCCGTGAGCGGAGGTGTTCGGCGTTCACCAGACGGGCGAGCAGCACGGTGACGGCCGGGTAGAAGGAAGCGGCGACCGCGGCCAGGGCGAGCGAGCCGGCCCGCACAGCGAGCAGGAGAACGACGTTGCCGCTCACGTCGAGGACAGCATTCCCCAGGACCACGCGCCGGGGCACCGAGCCAAATCCGACGAGCTTCCAGACG
>JBEVIF010000033.1:0-3152 GCA_040510795.1 Acidimicrobiia bacterium | reverse complement strand
TGCCCAACCATCTCCACGAGGAGGCCATCGCCACTGCCGCCAAGCACGGCAAGGCGGTGCTCTGCACCAAGCCTTTGGCGCGCGGCGCGGCCGAAGCGAAGCGGATCCTCGACATCGTGGAGTCGGCCGGTGTCTTCGCCGGGTACCTCGAGGATCTCTGCTACACACCCAAGTCGCTCAAGGCGGTGGCGGCGGTGAGGGACGGTGCCATCGGCGAGGTCACCTGGGTGCGCTCCCGGGAGACCCATCCTGGTCCGCACAGCGCCTGGTTCTGGGACGGCCGGCTCACCGGGGGCGGGGCCATCATCGATCTCGGGTGCCACTGCATCGAGATCATCCGCAACTTCGTCGGCAAGGACAACCGGCCGGTCGAGGTGATGTGCTGGACCGACACCTTCGTCCATCCCATCGACGACGAGGACAACGCCATCGCCCTTATCCGCTTCGAGTCCGGCGCCATCGGCCAGTTCGAGGTGAGTTGGACCTTCCGTGGCGGGATGGACCTGCGTGACGAGGTGGCCGGCACCGACGGCACCATCTGGCTCAACCATTTCCTCCGCACCGGTTATGAGATGTTCACCGCCGGAGGGAGCGGCGGGTATGTCGCCGAGAAAGCCGAGACCGAGAAGGGTTGGCTCTTCCCGGTGGGTGACGAGGTCTCCGAGTTGGGCTATGTGGACATGTTCAGCGACATGTTCGACGCCATGGACCGAGGCGGCGAGCCACAGGAGACCTTTTATGACGGTTACGTGGTCAACGCCATCATGGACGCCTGCTACCGGTCGGCCGAGTCGAGGCGCTGGGAGCCGGTCGATCTGGATTGGCGCGGCGGGGAGGCGGCGCGCATCCAGCGCGAGCCGGCCACCTACGACGGGCACATCGTCATCAAGGAGGAGACCCTCCCCGACGGCAGGCGCAAGCTGATCCTCAAGGACCCCGCAAGCGGCGACTTCGTCGACCGGATCGTCGCCGGGGGGTGACGCTTCGACTCGAGGTGCTCCCCACCCCTCGATGGGCGGAGGGTGTCGCCGATGAGTTGACGGATCGTGTCCGGGCGAATCCGCGCTTGCGGATGTGCCTGGCATCCGGGCATACCCCCACGCCTGTGTATCAAGCATTGGTGTCCGGTGGGGCATCTCTGGCCGACTCCGAGGTCCTTCTCCTCGACGAGTTCATCGGACTGCCCATCGGTCACCCCGGGAGATGCGAGTCGATGCTGCGCCGCCAACTGATCGACCACGTCGAGGTTGGCCGGTTTCACCGGATAGACGTCGTCGCCCCCGACCTCGACGCTGAGTGCGTTCGCATTGACGCCATCGCCAGGGATGGCATCGACCTGGCGGTTCTCGGGCTCGGGTTCAACGGGCACCTGGGGATGAACGAGCCTGGATCGGAGCCGCACGACTCGACCCGGGTGGTCGAGCTTGCCCAGGAGACTCGAGATGGGTCGGCCCGGTATGGGATCGATTCCCCCCTCGACCACGGCGTGACGGTGGGAATGGCGCCACTCCTTGCCGCCAGCGAGGTCTGGCTGCTTGTAACTGGCGATAGAAAGCGGGGGATCCTGCAGAGGGTCCTAGAGGGTCCGGTGGGTCCGGAGTGCCCAGCGTCGTACCTGAGGGAGCACCGCAACGCTGTGGTCTGGGCGGACAACGCCGCAGCCGGAACCTGACCAGGGGAAGAGGCGTCATACCCCCAATGAAGCGCGACGTTGTGCCGGCTGCTCTGGTGTTGTCGCTGATCCTCGCCGCTTGCGGGGCAGGTCCCAGAGTTGCCGGGCCATCGACCGTTGCGCAGGCGCCTGAGCCCACTCACGGCGACACCGCCGGAGTTCTGGTGGTGGCGACCGGGACCATCTCCACGGCGCCCGACGGCTCGATCGAGTTGTGCCCGCCGCAATGGACCCAGCCCTGCCCCGGGATCATGGTGGAGAGCGAGGTCGCTATCCCCGAAATACCGATGGTGAGCCTCACCGGCCGCTACGACGGAGTCCGGATCAAGGTGTCCGATGTCGTTGCGGGCGAGTGGGCCGATGCTGCCACCATCGACTTCACCACGCCGTGCGAGGAGCTTCGCGACGGCGAAGGCGGCCCGCAGGCGCCTGACGCTGCAGTGGTGGCGGTGAACAGAGTGCTCGCAAAGCGGAACGCCGAAGTCGGCGGATCGTGGTGGGATCGGGACAACGGGGTCTACACGGTGTGGCTCGTGGGGGACCCACAGCCGCACCGGAGCGCCGTCGAAGCGGCTGTGGGCGAGATGCCGATCTGCGTCATCGGTGGCGCTGAGTGGACGAAGAAAGAGCTCAATGAGGCGCAGCGGAAGGCAGTGAGAATGCTGGCGCCAACGGGCATGCTGTGGCAGGCCTCCACGGATACCCTCGGCAACCGCTCTCTCGTAACGATGGAGGCGATTGACAAGGAAGCGCTCGACCACATCGAGGGTCGCCTAGGCGGCAGGGTCCAAGTCGACTCCTTCATCGAGCTCGTCGAGGACGACATATCCGATCTGCCCGATCCGGTTCCGGCACATCCTGGAGACCTCGTCGTCCCTACGTTGCCGACCCGGTTCGGCGGGGGGATGATGGCCCTGGGGCGGTTCACCCTCGAGTTCGATCGGGTGCGCCGCTGCGCATATCTCGATGGCAACGGAGAGCGCACGATCGCCATCTGGCCTTTCGGGTACTCCGCCGACGCACGGCCGGTTCGGATTTTCGATTTTGACGGCAATGTCGTCCTCCGCCGGGGCGACGGGTTCGAGATCGCTGGTGGGTGGGCCGGCGGTGTCGAATGGCTGCCTGCTGGTACCGAGACCTGCGGCGCGGATTCGGTATTCATAGCCAGCAGCGCCCCGGGATCGGTTCCTCCAGGTAGCGGGTGACGGCAGCACTCCGACTGATCCAGAATGGGACAGACTCAAGGAGGGCTGATCGTGATCACAGGCATCCACGCCATGTTCTTCACCCCCGGCGCCGACGCGCTGCGGCCGTTCATCCGCGACACCCTGGGTATGCCCGCCACCGACACCGGTGATGGTTGGCTGATATTCCGGGCACCGGCGGCCGAGATCGGGTGTCACCCCGACGAGTCGGTGCGACACGACGTGTCGTTCACCTGCGACGACATCGAGTCCACGGTGGCGGAGCTCAAGTCAAA
>JBEVIF010000032.1:0-8049 GCA_040510795.1 Acidimicrobiia bacterium | reverse complement strand
GGGCCGGAAAGCCAAGCAATGCTGGGTTTTTCGCCTATGGTTACTCGGACGTCACCAGACACACGGTGCCGAACGTCGACCCACAAGGAGGGGCCGTGAACAAATCCGAGATGGCGGACAAACTCGCCGACAGGGCGGATATCTCCAAAGGCAAGGCCTCGGAGATCATCGACCACATCTTTTCCACGAAGGCGGGCGAGGGAATCATCGCCGTGGAGCTAGATGCGGGCCGCAAAGTGAACATCACCGGGTTCGGCAATTTCGCCACCAAGCATCGCTCTGCCCGTCAGGGCAGAAACCCGGCCACCGGGGAGACCATCACGATCGCAGCGAAGAGGTATGCCCACTTCTCCGCCTCGAAGGGCCTTAAGGACCGAGTCGCCGAGTAAGCGCCCTCAACCGGGATTCAATGGGCCCCGTCATCAGACGGGGCCCATTACTTTGCTCAGTGTGAGCCTCGACTTCTGGCGCCCACCAGTTGCGATCGCCCATAGGGGCAGCCGCCTCCTCTGGCCAGAGAACACGATGGAGGCGTTCGCGGGTGCTGTAGGGCTCGGCTATCGACATCTGGAGACGGATTTGAGGGTCACAGGTGACGGTGTCCTGGTCTGTCTCCATGACCCCACGGTGGACCGCACCACCGACGGATCAGGTCCGGTGACAGAGTTCAGTTTCGACGAGCTTTCGACGCTTGACGCCGGCTTTCGGCACGTGGGAGTCGAGGGTCGAACCTTCCGGCACCGGGGGATCCGGGTACCCACCCTCGAAGAGGCCGTGCTCGCCTACCGGGAGGTCGCCTTCGTCGTCGATCTGAAGACGGAAAACCTCGTGGAGCCACTGCACGATTTGATCGAACGCCTCGGGCTGCACGAGCGGCTGATTGTTGGCTCGTTCTCCGATCGGCGGCTTCAGGAGTTCCGTGATGTGTCGGGCGGCCGGGTCGCCACGTCCACGGGTGCAACCCTGGCCAGGTCCTGGCTAGTGGCATCGAGAGTCGGGCGGGGAGTCGTGGGTGAGGCGTCGGCCCTTCAGCTTCCCCGTCATTCCAGAGGGCTTCGTGTCATCGATCGAAAGTTGATCGAATCGGCTCACGCCCACGGTCTCCAGGTGCACGTCTGGACCGTCAACAACCGATCTGAGATGGCCGAGCTGCTCGATCTCGGAGTCGACGGGATCATCACCGACCGACCCGACGTGCTCAAGGAGTTGTTGGAGGATCGGGGGGAATGGCCTTGAGGCGGGGAAGGTTGGTGCCGCAGGGTGGCAGGTACCATCGCAACTCATGATCAGACTGGCCGCCGTCCTCCTGTTCGCGGTTGAGGTGGGGTCAGGCTTCGGCGTTGCCTCGGCCTCGGTCGTCTCGATGACCGAGGAGTCCATGATCATTGAAATTCGGGTCGAGGTGGAGACCTCAGCCGATTCGGTTGTCGTCCATCTGGGCCTGCCAGACGAGGATCCGATCACTCTGCCGATGCTCGAACGCGACGACGGGGCTTACGGAGTAACCACCGAGGTCAAGCCGGCCAACTACATCGTGATGTTCGAAGCGATCGGCGACCCCGGTGCCGAGTCGGACCAGGTCTCTCTCACCGACCTCGGAGTCGACTTGAGCTCGACGTCGGGCACGACCACGAGCACCGAGAGCGAGGAGGTGAGCGCCGGCACTCAGCAGTGGCTATGGCTTGGCGTGGCCCTCGGGGCAGCGTCGCTGTCGGCTCTGGCCTTCTGGGTCCTCGGTGGGCGGGACCGGGATGAAGCGTCAGACGAGCCGGAAGAAGAGGCGCAGGCGGATCAGCCCGAATCGGCCCCACCCGAAGAGGAGCCGTCCCACGTTCCCTGAGCGGGCCGGCGAACAGGTGATACGTGATGCCCTGCCGTCCGACGCCGCTGGTGTGGCGCGAGTCAACGTCGCCAGCTGGCGGCAGGCATACCCGGGCCTCATCGACCAGGCATTCCTCGACTCGTTGGATGTCGAAGGTCGGACCGAGATCTGGAACCGGATCCTTCGTCAGACCAGGGGACGTGTCCTGGTGGTCGAGGACGATGGCGTGGTCGATGGTTTCTGTGCGGTCGGCCCTTCCATCGAAGAGGACTGGGGCGAGGTTTACGCCATCTACCTCGACCCTGAGCGTTGGGGCAAGGGGGTGGGCCGTGATCTACTCGCCGCTGGAGAGAGGGCCTTGTTCGACGACGGTTACTGGCATGCCTTGCTCTGGGTTCTCGACGGGAACACTCGGGCCCGAGCCTTCTACGAACGCCAGGGATGGGCGCTGGGCAAACCGATCCGCATCGAGAACATCGGGGGCGCCGACGTCAACGAGGTTCGATACGAGAAGCCTCTAGGCCCGGCCTGACGAGATCCAAGTCACCGGGAACCGTCACTTTTAGATTGTCGGGGTCCCCGGGGACGCTCTCGATGTCGACGTCAGCGAAGCGTCGGGCGATCGCTGCGGTGTCCTGGGCTTCAAACCCGACGGCTGAGGCTGCGGCGTAGGCAGCCAGGAGTGGCTCGGCCCGGAACACCTGGGGTGTTTGGGCGACGAAGGCGTTTTCGACCGGAACGAGGTCATATTGCCCGACGATCGGGCCCGACGCCGGCACGACCGGGACGGCCCCGCCGACCCGGGCGGCAGTCTCGAAAAGGGTCTCGATCAAATCGGCCGTCACCATCGGGCGCGCGCCGTCGTGGATGCCGACGAGTTTGGCGGATTCGCCGATGGCCTCGAGTCCGGCCAGTTCGGAGTCGGTCCGGCTCGGGCCTCCCGCGACCAGGTCGGAGCGAGGGACCAGGGGGGTCAGGACCGGCATTTGGTCGGTACGGCATACGAGGATGCAGCGATCGACATGGTCAATGACGGCGGCCACGGTGTGGGCTACCAACGGGCTGCCCGCCACCATCGTCAGCATCTTGTCCTCTCCGAATCGGACACTGCTTCCGGCGGCGACAACGATCATCACACGATCGATCACGGCTCGAGGGTACTTTTCGCCGGTGATCGAACTTCAGACCATGCGCCAGATGGCGGCGGCTCACTCGGTGGTCGTGGTGGATCACTATGGCGAGCCGATGGACCATCTGGGGCTTCCTGACGAGCTTCCCGTTCCTGGCCTGCTGGTCTCAACGGTGAACGAGGCGGTCAAGCAAGTCGACGCGGGAAGGCTTATCGCAGATCTCGACCGTGATTCTCTTTGGGCTGTGGCCGGATTCGTCCTCGACATCACCGTTCTCGACGCCCTCGGCGAGGGCGCGTATTCCGCCGCGGACTTGATTGGGGCGGTGACCGCGGCGGGCTTCGACTGGAAGCCAACCATCTTGTAGGGCGCCCCGGCGCGATATACGTTCGAGGGCATGGTGGGGATGGGGAGATCTCCGGGCCGGCTCGGCGTGCTGGCGGTGGCTTCGCCGGATCCGGTGCTGTCGTTGCTGTCGGCCCTCGGCCTGGCTCAGGTGGCAGGCAGCGCCCTTGTCATCGACATGTGCCGCGATCTGGCGCTTCGAAGTGGACGGACCCTCTCGGATCTCGTCGCGGATGGCCCTTCCTTGTCCGAGCTCGGCCCGGGCCGGTCCGGAGTGGCCCTGTTGTCCTCCGGTCCGATCGAGCCAGGCGATGCGTTGCCCCTCATCGACACTCTGGCCCAGGGGTGGCCGGCGGTAGTGATCCGATGCGCAAGCGGTGGATGGTCCGGTCCAACCGTCCCGGTCCGGCCTCTCTTTCCGGGTCTTCTCAGATCGGTCGAGGAAAGCCCGGCGGTATGGCAGCCGACGGCGGCAGGAACAAGACCGAGCGGCCCCGGACCGGTGCTCCCCCGACTCAGCGGATCTCTGGCGAGGCGCCTCCTATCGGGCAAATCGGCGACCAGGGCCCGTTGGGTTCGTGCCTGGGAGCGGGTTTGGGAGATGCCGTGGGCGTGATCGACAAGGTCATCAGCGACATCGCAACCGGGGCGGTTCCGTTACGCCGTTCCGAGGTGACCGCCGAGGCGCAGCGTCTCCTCTCTGTCGCCTCCCCCCACCACGCAGCTGAGCTGGCTGGGAGCATCGCCGATCGGGTCTTGGGCCTCGGGCCCCTGGAGCCGCTACTGGCGGACCCGAAGGTGACCGACATCCTGGTCAACGGGCCTGATGACATCTGGGTGGACCGAGGTGGTGTATTGGCCCGGGTCGATGGACGGTTCGCGGGAGAAGCCGACCTTTATGCAGCGGTGGAGCGGGTCATTGCCCCCCTGGGGTTGAGAGTCGATAGGTCCTCGCCCATGGTGGACGGGCGTCTTGTCGACGGGAGCCGGATCCACGTCGTGGTGCCGCCGGCCGCCGTCGATGGGCCCATCGTCGCCATCCGACGCTTTACCCAGGCGGTGAGTTCGCTCGGAGAGCTGGTGACGGTGGGAACGGCGACGCGGGAGCAGGTCGAGCTGCTCTCGAAGGCCGTTGCTGAACGACAGACCGTGATCGTGTCCGGAGGAACTGGCGCAGGCAAGACCACGCTCCTCGATCTTCTCGCCGGCCTGATCCCAGCCGATGAGAGAGTCGTCACGATCGAAGATGCCGCCGAGCTTCGCATCCCGGGCCACCGGGTGCGTCTCGAGGCCCACCCACCAAACGCGGAGGGGATCGGGGAGATCACCATCCGCCACCTGCTCCGATCTGCACTCCGACTTCGCCCGGACCGCATCATTGTCGGAGAGGTGAGGGGCCCTGAAGCTCTCGACCTCATTTGGGCGCTCAACACCGGTCATCGCGGTTCGATGTCGACCTTGCACGCCAACAGCCCGGAGGAGGCGCTGTGGAGGCTGGAGACTCTCGCCCTGTCCGCCGGAGACACGTCCGAGCTCGCGGTCCGCCGCCAGCTCCACGCCGCGATCGACCTCGTCGTGCAGATGGCGCGGGCCGATGGGAGCCGTGTCATCACCGACATCGCATGTGTCGGGTATGACGGCATCGAGGGCAGTCTTTGACCTGGGCACTCATCGCCGTCGCTGTGGGTGCCGGGGTCGATTGGCGGCGTCTATCGCTTCTCTCGCTGGCCGTCGTGGCCCCGATCCCGATGGCCCTTGTCGTAGCTGTCCATTGGTGGCGGGCGCGTCCTGGCCGTTCCATGCGGGCGACTCGGTTCTGCGAGGCGGTGTCGGGCGAACTCCGCGCCGGTGCCTCGCTGCGTGCATCGGTGGAGACGGCCGCCGCTTCGGTGGAAGCGGCAGAGCTTGTCCGCTGCTGCCGGATGGGCGCACCGATGGATCAGGTCGCCCGGGTGGCGCAGGACGAGTTCAGCGAGATCGGTCCCGAGCTTGGGACGCTGCTGGCTCGGGTCGACGGGCTCGGCGTTTCGCCGGCGGCCCTATTCGACGAGATCGGCGCCCTCGCCCTGGCCCAGATGGAGGTCGCCCATGAGGTTTCCATCGCATCGGCACCAGCGAGGGCGACGGGCGCAGTGTTGCTCGTGGCTCCCATCCTCGGCCTTGGCTGGGCGCTGACGCAGGGCGGTCTCGAAAGTCTCCTACGTCATCCGGCTCAGAGAGCCGCCACCCTGGTGGGCATGGCCCTCGTGGCCGCAGGCATCACCCTGTCGGTGCTCATCGTGCGGAGAGCACGATGACAGCTGTTGTGTCGGGCTCCATCGGGCTAGCGTTGGCCGGCTTGCCTGGCGCTGTCCTCGGCATTTGCATGTCTGCCGGTTTCGCCCTCCGGCATCGGCTCAGGAAAAGACCAACACTTCTCCGACCGGTCTTGATCGTTCTCCTCATCGAGCTGCGTTCGGGACGTTCGGTGCTCGGGGCGCTCCAAACAGTCGCAGCAGCGTTTCCCGGTCAAGTCGAGATGACGCTGGCGGCCCGGGTAGCCACCATCTCCGGTCTGAGTCAGGCCGCCCTGCTCATGACCGGTGAGATGAAGGGAGTCCTGTCCCAATTGGCCCGTGCCCAGAAGTCGGGCGCCGCCTTGGGCGACACAGTTCGGTCCATGATCGAAGCCGACATCGCCACCGAGAAGGCGATTCGTGTGGCCCGATCCCGCTCGATGCCGGTGCGACTACTGCTTCCGATCACCCTGTTGCTCCTGCCAGGCCTCGTTCTCCTTCTCTATGCGCCCTCCATGCTCCGTCTCTTCGAGGACCTGTCGGGGCCGCTGGCATGAGATCCGCACTTCTCCCCGCACCGGTCGGAAACCGGACGACAAGGAGAGGAAATGGCACGGATGTTGACTTGGCTTGCGACGCGCGACGAGCGCGGGCAGGGAACGGTCGAGTATTTCTTGGTGATCCTCGCCGCCACCGCACTGGCCGTCATCGCCCTGAAATGGCTGCAGTCGGGGAGCGGGGGAGGTCTGTTGGGGAGCCTGTTCGGAAAAGTGATCGATTGGGTGGCGGGAAGATTCTGAGAGAAGAGCGCGGCTCGGTGACGGTCGAGCTGTTCCTCGTCCTCCCTATCGCCATTCTCGTCTTGGTGGCATCGATCCAACTGATCGGTGTGGCCAGGGCGAGGATCGAGCTTCAGGGTGCGGTGCGCGAGGGGGCTCGTGTGGCTGCCACGACACCTGACCCTGCTCGGGCGGTCGAGGCGGTGCTGGCAGCCTTGACCCCGCAGATGCGTGAGATTGCCAGGGTCTCGGTGGAGCGACCGACCAGGGTGGGCGCCGTGGCCACCGTCACAGTCTCGATGCGGCACGTGATCGGCCCGCCGTTCCCGGGAAGTCTGGGAGTCGACCTGTCGGCCCGGGCGACGATGCGAACCGAGAGATGAGGGGCGAGCGGGGCGCAGGGACGATCCTGATGATTGGCCTTTGCGCCCTGATCGCCATTATTGGAATTGGCACGACGGCATTGGGCGTCCTGTTCGACGCACGCGAGAAGGCGGCCACCGCCGCCGAGGCCGCCGCCCTCGCCGCCGCAGTAGCGACCTATCCACCTGCCGGTGCCGAGGCTCCCGACGATCTCGCGGCCGAATTGGCGTCCCGAAACGGGACGCGGATGGTGAGCTGCTGGTGCCCCGTCGACCCCACGCTCAGATCTCGCGTCGTCGCAGTCACCGTGGCGATGAGAGCGAATGTGCCACTGTTCGGCGAGGTTCTCGTGGGCAAGACTGCTCGGGCGGAGTTCGAACCGCGGGCCTGGCTTGGCCGATGAATCGCATATTTCGTTAGGTTCGTCCCGGCGTGTCCACCAACCTGCAAAAGGTCAATCTCTTCATCGAGGCTCTCGAAGCTCGTGACTGGGAGGGATGGGCCGCCCTGCTTCATCCGGAAGTTGTATACGAGATCCCCCAGTCGAAGGAGCGGATCAGCGGTCGTGACCGCTACCTCCGGTTCAATCAGGAGTATCCCGGTGACTGGCATCTCCGACTCAAGGTCGCCATCGCCGACAACGAACACGGCGTCGCGTGGTTCGGTTGGGAGGTACCAGGCGCCGAGCCTGCCGACGGGATGGCCTTCTTCGCCTTTTCGGATGGGCTGATCACCTCGGTCACCGACTTC
This sequence comes from Acidimicrobiia bacterium, assembly GCA_040510795.1. Classification (GTDB taxonomy): domain Bacteria; phylum Actinomycetota; class Acidimicrobiia; order Spongiisociales; family ZC4RG35; genus JARDZU01. Next base: position 584 of record JBEVIF010000032.1, on the reverse strand, counting down.
TGGCCCGAGCCCTATGAGCCGCCGCCAGGACGCGAACATCTCGTCGAGCGTTGGTGACGATGGCAGGTGGGGCCACCCGGGCGACTGTCGCCCTCGACAGGGCCGCCACCGCTTATCGGGTGCATCGGTACGACGTCTCGGAGAGAGTGGGCGAGGGCTATGGGGAGGCGGTGGCGGCGGCGATCGGGATGGGCTCGGCAAGAGTCTTCAAGACTCTCGTTGCTGTGGTTGACGATGAGCCGGTGATTGCTGTGATCCCGGTTGATCGACGTCTCTCCACGAAGAAACTCGCTGGCGCCTTTGGCGGCAAGCATGCCTCGCTGGCTCCACCGGCGGTGGCCGAGCGAGAGACCGGCTACGTCACCGGTGGGATCAGCCCCTTCGGGCAGCGGAAGCGGCATCGGCTGATTCTCGATTCTTCGGCGCTCGAGCACGAGACGATTGCCGTGTCTGGAGGACAGCGCGGGCTCCAGCTAGAGCTGTCGCCCCAAACCATCCTCGACCTGACAGACGGGTCTGCTGCTGTCATCGTCGACGTCTGAAGGCGGGATCTAGGCTCGGGCGCGTGGCCACACGTCTCGAAG
>JBEVIF010000031.1:0-4063 GCA_040510795.1 Acidimicrobiia bacterium | reverse complement strand
AACACATCGGCGCCGACAGCGCAACCCATCGGGTGAAGAATGGCAACCGCCTCCTCCAGGAAGCCAATGATCGTCGCCGTCCTCGTTTCGAGGCTCACCCCTTGGTCGAACGTGGTGCTTTCGGTTCGCTTGTCGGGGAAGCGGATGTAATCGAACTGCACCTCGTCCAGACCCATCGAACATGCCTCCTGGGCGATCGCCAGCCCGTAGGCCCGCGCCTCAGGGTCGGTGGGGTCGAGGAAGTACTGCCCGTTGGACTGATATGGCTGGTCCGTCGCGCTGTCCCAGACCGACATCTCAGGTTTGGCCACAGCGGCAGTCGGATCGTTGAAGACGACAATCCGACCGATCAGGTACAGGTCCTCCTGTTCCGCCCGGGCCGCCACGGCGCTCAGGTCGTAAACCCCTCGGATCGCCTCGACCTCGGCCGCGGTCGGGTCAGCGCTGTTGTACCAGACAAGCCCGGTCTCGTCCTTGAGATCGAGCATGAGGGCATTGAGCTCTGTGGTATGCGCCATCTCGAAGAAACGATCGATGTCCTCGCCGGCGGCCTCACCCGCGATATGGACGGCGCGAGCCAGGAATGGCGCGATCTCGACGACGGATTCCCCGGCGCCACCATCCCATTCGAACGATGTGGGAATCCACGCCGGCCGGGAGACGGCGACCGTCCCCGGCTCCGCCCCACGGAGACTGATCTTTCCCTCGGCGTCGGTGGTTCCCGAAGCTGGCCCCGCCACGACCACGGCCGACTCGACCGGCGTCCCCGCCGGATCGAGAACCCGGCCGCGGAGGATTCGCGCCTTGAGCACCACCTCGAAGATGTCGTCGGGGCGCTCCGCGATCGTCAATGTTTTTGGGACGTGTCCGGCCGCACTCACCTCGAGGACCGTGGACGACCGATTCCATTCGACCTCGATGGTCCCGTCCTCGGAGCTCGTCCCCACCTGACTCTCGTTGATGTCCACCGACGCCGCCGCGATCGGCGCCCCGGCGTCGTCGAGCACCCTGAGGGTGTAAGGAGTTTCACGTCCGAGCAGCGACCAGCCTGCCCACAATGCCCAAACGATGGTGAGCGCCACCAGCAAGCGAAACTGGGAACGACGCGCCACTGAGCGACCGAGATTACTTGTTCACCGGCCGTTAAACAGAAAACCGTTTGCCAGATTCAGCCAGGAGCGTTAGTTTTCCACAGGGCTTTATAGGAAGGGTCGGAATTTGGGGAAGGCCATCAGGGCCAAAGACGCCAGACCCGAGCGGGGCTCGAGTCCCGCCGACACCGTCGGTCTGTATCTCGACGAAGTCTCGGCCCATCTACTCCTCACCGCAGAGGACGAAGTCCATCTCTCGCGTTCGATGGAGCTCGGGAAAAAGGCCAAGGCAACGCTCGAATCGGGTGATTACGAAAAGGCGGACCGGGTCAAGCTGATGCGTCTCGTCGCCGAGGGCGACGAGGCCAAGATGACCTTCATCCGGTCCAACCTGCGTCTGGTCATCTCGATCGCCAAGCGATACACCGGGCGCGGCCTCGATCTCCTCGACCTGATTCAGGAAGGCAACCTGGGGTTGATTCGGGCTGTGGAGAAGTTCGACTGGCGCAAAGGCTTCAAGTTCTCCACATATGCCACTTGGTGGATCCGCCAGGCGATCACGCGGGGTCTGGGTAACAACGGCAAAACCATCCGCCTCCCGGTCCACATGGTCGATGTGGTCCGCACGGTCCAGGACACACGTCAGAGCCTGCACGACAAATACCACCGCGCCCCCACCCTCGAGGAGATCTCGGAGGCTTCCGGCCTGGATACCGAGCGGGTCCTAGCTGCACTCGAGGCTCCGGCGGAGACCGTCTCCCTCGACCGGCCGGTCGGAGAAGACGGCGACGCCTCGCTGCAGGATTTCGTCGAGGATGCGACCGCAGTGGACCCCGAGGCCCGTGCCGCGGCGGCGTGGCGCCGGGACCGGCTCATCAAGGCCCTTCAGATCCTCGATCCCGAAGAGCAACAGGTCCTCTGGCTGCGCTTCGGTCTCGATGGAGATGAGCCCTGGACCCTGTCCGACGTGGGCAAGGTCATCAACTCCACCCGGGAACGGGTTCGTCAGATCGAAGCGAGAGGGCTGGCCAAACTACGCCACCCCAGCTGCGACATCGACCTGCAAGCCCTGCTTTAGCGGTCTGTCGGTCGGCGGGCCGCTAACGGTCTGTCGGAACCAGTGGGTCGTTGCTCATGCAACCCATGATCGAGCTCCTCCCTCGCTCTGCGCCGCCACATAGGTCTGCGTTTCCTCAGTCGTGAGTCTGCTCTCCGCGAATACGGATTCGCACCTGTTGCAGCAGAGGCGGAAGCCGATAACTTCGGCGTTCTGATTCCTCTCGAGTGCCAGGAGATTTGCTTCCTCGTGCCCGCAATTGGGACAAGGAAATCCGACGGCAAGATTCATTATCGATTCCCTCCAGATGGTCGTGCCCATCACGACGCATTCGAATGGTGCGTCGCCGGGGCGTCATCTGGGAAGGGGGATCATCCCTTGGGGAACTATCCCCATGTGGCGTTTTACGTTGTAGCTATTACGTTTTGCGAAGGGCGCGCTCGAGTCGGGCGAAGCCCTCGTCGGCTTCTTCCTCGGTGATGGAGAGCGGTGGGGCCAGGCGGAGCGAGTTTCCGTAGAGACCCCCCTTTCCTATGAGAAGGCCTTCCTCTCTGGCAGCCTCCAGGACCGCGGAAGCCGCTTCCGGCGACGGCGCCCCGTCGGATTTCACCAGCTCGAGGCCGATCATCAGACCTTTGCCGCGCACCTCGCCGATCACTTCGAGTTCCTCGGAGAGGGGCACGAGGCTCTGCATCAACCGGTTGCCTACCTTGAGAGCGTTGGTCTGCAGGTCGTTGTCGAGCAGATAGTCGAGATTGGCGAGCGCACCGGCCGTGGCCAGAGGGTTGCCGCCAAATGTGGAGATTCCGAGGGCCGGATAGGAATCCATGAGCTCAGCCGACGCCACCACACCGCCGATGCTGAGCCCGTTGCCGATCCCCTTGGCGAAAGTGAGGAGGTCAGGGACGATGCCATGGGCCTGATATCCCCAGAAGTGCTCTCCGGTCCGTCCCCAACCCGTCTGCACCTCATCCGAGATGAAAAGGATGCCGTTCTCGTCGAGGACCTCTTTCATCGCCCGGAAGAAGCCGTCGGGCGGTGTCACGAAGCCGCCCACCCCTTGAATGGGCTCAGCGATCATCACCGCCGGACTTCCGGCGGCGGCCACGCCGAGCAAGTCTATGAGATCGGCAACGCATGCCGCGATGAAGTCCTCGTCGGGCAGGTGCCCGAATGGACTGCGCAGCTTGTAACCACCGTGGACATAGGTCACCTGGAATGGAGAGAAACTGGTCCCGGACCAGGCCTTCTGGCCGGTGACCGCGATCGCGGAGTGTGACTTCCCGTGATAGCTGCCGCGGATTGCCAACACCTGGTTCGACTTCTTGTGGGTGGTGGCAATCATGAGGGCAGCATCGTTGGCTTCGGTGCCCGAATTCGTGAAGAAGACCTTGGCATCGGGGATGCCGGACAACCCGGCGATCTTCTCGGCAAGCTCGATCTGGGACTCGATCAGGTACAGGGTCGAGGTATGGAGCATGCGGTCGGCTTGAGCCTTGATCGCCTCCACTACCTCTGGGACCTTGTACCCGGACATGGTGACCAGGATTCCGCCAAAGAAATCGAGATACTGGTTGCCTTCTGCGTCGGTGACATAGCGGCCATCTCCATCGACGATTGCGATGGGCTGCTCGTAGTACAGCGGAGCCCAACTGGGCAGGACCGCTTTGTGTCTTTCGAAGAGTTCCTCATGCAGTCCCATGGCTTCTCCCTTGGCCTCAGGCCCTCAAATATCGCAGAAAAATCGATCGATCGCCGATGAGTTGCCTGTCCAATGACATATCGAGCGGAGGATCGGCGACATCACCATGGGCAATCCTGGCCGACCGGCCACCGATCATGACGGGGGCGATGGTCAGAGCGAGTTCGTCGACCAGATGCTCGGCAACGAACTGGCCGACCAGTGTTGGCCCAC
>JBEVIF010000030.1:0-3562 GCA_040510795.1 Acidimicrobiia bacterium | reverse complement strand
CCTCGCGCGCCTTGACCGACTGCTCGTATTTGTACTTGCCGTAGTCCATCAGCCGGCAAACCGGCGGCTTGGCATTGGGGGCCACCTCCACGAGATCTAGATCTAGCTGCTCTGCCAGCCACATGGCCTCGTTCAGCTTCTTGATCCCGATCTGTTCCCCATCGGGGGCGATAACCAAGACTTCCTTGGCCCTTATGGCACCATTCACACGGAGCTCGTTGATGCTCTTACCTCCTGTTGATGATCGGTTTGTCCGGAAAAGAAAAAGGCAACAGGCGAAAGACCTGCTGCCATGACCTCGAACCGGTCCCCGGTGGGATGATCGGTCTGGTGATCGGACCACGGCTCGCCTCTGCTGAGATCCATCGGGATCCGGTCCAAAGGGATCTCGACGGCGGCCGGGTGGGGAAGCAGCGCTTCCGCTCTTGCCATCGGTTGTGCCGTTGAGGTTACCAGCGGGATGCCCGGAATCGGTAGTCGCACGTCAGCCAGCATCCAGGCCCCGCAGCGCCACCGCTGTAGATATCGCAGCCTCGGCCGCCTCATACCCCTTGTTCGACGGTCCCTCGGCTGCACGCTCCACGGCATGAGCGAAGTCGTTCACAGCGAGGATGGCATTGGTCACCGGGATACCGGTGTCGAGGGCGACCCTGGCGATCCCGGCGGTCGACTCCCGGACCACGATCTCGTAGTGGTCGGTATCGCCCCGAACGATGGTGCCGATGGCGACCACGGCATCACATCCGGCGTCGGCGAGCCCGAGTGCGGCAATGGGCAGCTCCAGCGCCCCGGGAACCCTGACCACGGTCACCTCGGCGCCGAGCGCCTCGAGGCGGGTCACGGCTCCATCGAGGAGGCGATCCGTCACGGATCGGTTCCAGGTGGCAACGGCGACGCCCACATGCAGGCCGGTCCCGTCCAGGTCTCCTTCGATGCTTTGGATCATGCCCCCTGGCCCAGGTCCATTTGATGTCCCAGGCGGGTGGCCTTCGCCCGCAAATAGTCCCGGTTCTCGTCGTTGGCGTCGACGAATAGAGGGACCTGCTCGAGGATCGAAAGCCCGTAACCTTCGATTCCCGCTCGTTTGGTGGGGTTGTTCGTCATGATCCGCATCGAGCGCACCCCGAGGTCGTACAGGATTTGGGCGCCGACCCCGTAGTCCCGGGCATCGACGGGCAGCCCAAGGTTCACGTTGGCGTCCACGGTGTCGTACCCCTCGTCCTGGAGCTTGTATGCCGCCAGCTTGTGGAGCAAGCCGATGCCCCGGCCTTCATGGCCTCGGATGTAGAGGACGACACCGCGCCCCTCACCGGCAACCCTTGCCATCGCCTGGTCGAGCTGGTCACCACAGTCACATCGCAGGCTGCCGAACACATCGCCGGTCAGGCACTCGGAATGGACCCTGGTGAGAACCGACTCCCCGTCGCCCAGGTCACCAATGACGAGTGCTATGTGCTGACGGTCGTCAACGAGCGAGCGATAGCCGACAGCGGTGAAGGTCCCGTGATCAGTGGGGATACGGGCCTCGACGACACGTTCCACGAGTTTCTCCTCACGACGCCGAAAGGCGATGAGATCAGCGATCGTCCCGATGAGCAAGCCATGTTCATCGGCAAACCGCTCCAACTCGGGGAGCCGCGCCACCGACCCATCATCGTTCATCACCTCGGCAAGTACGCCTGCCGGGTAATGCCCCGACAGCCGGGCCAGATCCACAGCTGCCTCGGTGTGCCCCGCCCTCTTCAGAACACCACCCGGCTCGTAGCGCAGCGGGTACATGTGTCCGGGTCGAGCGAGATCATGGGGCTTTGTCTCGGGGTCGACCACGGCTCTGATCGTCTTCCAGCGATCGGAGGCCGAGATGCCGGTGGTAGTCCCCTCCCTGGCATCTATGGAGACCGTGAAGGCGGTGCGTCGCACGTCCGTGTTGCGGGCGACCATCATCGGCAAGTCGAGCTCGTCGAGTCTCTCACCGACGACCGGCAGGCAGATGATCCCGCTCGTGTGCCGCAGCATGAAACCCACCTGCTCAGTTGTGGCGGTCTCGGCGGCGAGAATCAAGTCGCCCTCGTTCTCGCGATCTTCGTCGTCGACCATGATCACCATCTCGCCGTTTCCGAGGGCCGAGATGACGTCTTCGATGGCGGCAAAGGTCATGATCCGGCTTTCAGCAGCTTTTCGACATACTTCGCGACCAAATCGACCTCAAGGTTGACCTTCTCCCCCACCGCACGCAAACCCAGTGTGGTCACCTGGAGCGAGTGGGGTATCAGCGCGATCTCGACTTCGTCTCCCTTCACTGAAGCCACGGTCAGGCTGACTCCGTCGACAGTGATGGAGCCTTTCTCGATCACATAGCGGCTCAAGGCGTCGGGAATCCGGAGGTGCAAGCGCCGGCCCGATCCTTCGGGCTCAACGGCGGTGATCATCCCCACGCCGTCGACGTGACCCTGCACGATGTGCCCGTCGAACCTCCCGTCCGCCGCCATCGGCCGCTCGAGGTTGACCGGGTCGCCCGGTTGCAGCTCGGCGAGGGTCGAGCGACTCAGGGTCTCCTTGACGACGTCGACTGCGACCTGCCCCGGTCCGGTCTCCACGCCGGTAAGGCACACACCATTGACCGAGATCGAACCACCCAGTTCGATCTCGGGAAGGGTCCCGGTGTCCAGCACGAGTCGCATGCCCCCGTTGGCACTCTCCACGGAGACGACTGACCCTCGCTGCTCGACTATTCCGGTGAACATCTACTCGAACTCGATTCTTATATCAGGCCCAACCATCCGAACGTCGTTGATATTCACAGCGCTTGATTGTGCCATGGTCGCGAAATCTCCCTCTATCGGAGCCATGCCACGACCACCGGCCATTCGTGGCCCAACATAGATCACGCCCCTGCTCACGACCCCGGCCTTCCACCACGCCCCCGTCAACTGAGGGCCGCCTTCCAGGAGGACGTCGAGCAGCCCTCGGTCGGCCAACGCCTGCGCCGACTTCACAGGATCGGGCCACTCATCATCGCCGCCGACCACCACGACCTCGCCGGACGGGATGCCGAGCGGTCGCGCGCTTATTACGAGAGGTGATCTCTCCCAGATCCTCCTGTCGATGGGGAGCGACTGGCGTCCGGCCACCACGACCGGGACAGGCTGTGTTTCGACGCCTTCGACGCGGGCGGTGAGCAATGGGTCGTCGGCGCGGAAGGTCCCGGCACCGACGACCACGGCATCCGTGGTCGCCCGGAGACGGTGCGCATCTTGTCTCGCCTCTTCGGAGGTGATCCATTGCGACGACCCGTCGGTTGCGGCAACGGAGCCATCCAGGGTCATGGCCACTTTCAAGGTGACCAGAGGCAGCCCGGTGCGCCGGTGGTGGAAGTACGCAGAGTCGACAGACTCCGCTTCCTCTGGCAACACCCCGGTCTCCACCTCGATCCCAGCCTCTTTCAGCCAGGCAACCCCGGCTCCCGACACGCGTTGGTCCGGGTCGATCGCCCCAATCACTACCTTGCGAACTCCGGCTTCCACCACGGCTCCTGCGCAGGGCGGCGTCTCGCCCTGATGGC
>JBEVIF010000029.1:0-3048 GCA_040510795.1 Acidimicrobiia bacterium | reverse complement strand
GTCGCCACCCCTTTGCCGGCGCCTTACGAGATGGTGGGCTCCATGGCCTCCGTGGTCCTACCCGATGCCACCGGCCCGGATCCCGGTGGCGAGCTGTCCCCGATGATGGACGACCTCTTCGATGCCGGCTTTTCGACCATCGTCATGAACTGGCCGCGATGGCCCCATCAATTGCTGCGCATCTCCGCCCATCTCCACAACACCGCTGACGATTATTCGGCTCTGGCCGCGATGCTGCGAACCTGAGGTTCCTCGGCCCGGGCACGGGTAGGACTGAGTGTCGGGGAAGCCCGCTCAGAAGCGGGTGGGTGGGGCGAAGAGGGCCTCGGCCTGGTCGGGGGTCAGGGTCTCCGACTGGTTGAATCCGGGCCGGTCGACCGCGGCGGCGATACCGATCGCCGGGTCGGGCAGCTCGACAGGTGAGTCGCTTCCACCGATCACCTTGACCCCGGCCTCGAGCAAAGACCGGAAGGGATAGACCCGGTTCATCCGCTCCTTTCCGAGGCGCTTTTCCAGCCAGTCTCCCTCCGACGCGAGGAAGGCGGGCTGGACCGAAGCGGTGACGCCGAGCCGAGCCATGCGCTCGATCGCCGCGTCCGTTAATAGCGAGGCGTGCTCGATTCGAAGACGCTCGGGGTCGGCCCCCATTTCGACCAGCTCCTCGAACACATCGAGGACCCGATCGTTGGCCCGATCACCGATGGCGTGAATGGCGACCGAACCTCCCAGCATCATCGAGGTCCGGGCCATGGTCATGGCATGCTCCGCGTCGAGCCGATCAGTGCCGCTGGTATCCGGTCGGTCGGCGAAGGGCTCGTGCATCGCCGCGGTGTGGCCACCGAAGCTGCCATCGGCGAAGTCCTTCCACCCGAGGAAGCGGATCCTGCCTTGTGTGTTGCGAATCTTCTCGGCTGCTTCGGCCAGCTGATGGGTGTTGGAGGCGATGACCAGAACGTCGACATCGATGGGCAGGGCCGGGGCAAGACGGCAGAGGGCGTCGAGCTCGTCGCGGACCCCGCACCAGAGCGGCTCGCCCACCGAGACGATCCCGGTCACGGATCCGATGCCCATCCTGGTGAGATCGCCGAGGGCGCGCAGGATGGCCGAGTCAGGAGGGCCGGTCACCAGCGGAGCGATTGCCGAGGAGACGGTCTGGATCGCCGTCTCTCGAAGCACTCCGTTGGGCAAACCCGCCAAGTCGCGGTCGAATGACCCACCTTCCGGATCGGTGCTGTCGCTATCGACCCCGGCGAGCGACAACGCTGCGCTGTTGGCGACGGCGATGTGACCGCAGTACCGGTAGATCAGAACGGGTCGGTCTCCGACGGCATCATCCAGGTCCTCCCGGGTGGGCAGCCGCCGTTCGGCTAACCGCTCGTCGTTGAGACGCTGGCCGATCACCGGGCCTTCCACCCGGCTGGCGAATTCGCCGATACGACGCGCCACCGTGTCCAGATCCGGGGCATCCATGAGCTCCAGACCGGTCACCAGCGCGGCGTAACCCAGCGGGTGGAAGTGGTGGTCGTGATACATCAGAGGAGATGCTCGGGCATCGAGTCGTCGACGATCTGACGCAGTTCCTCGTGGATCTTCCCGTTGGTCACGACGAATGCGGATGGCTGGAGCTCGTTGGCCGATCCCTTGCTGTCCGTGGCCGTTCCACCGGCCTCGGTGACGAGCAGCATCCCGGCCGCCGCGTCCCACGGCTTGACGCCGGCTGGGCCGCCATGCTCCCAGTAGCCATCGAATCGTCCACACGCCACCCACGCCATGTCGAGCGCAGCAGCCCCCATGCGTCTCGTACCCCGTGATCGCGTCATCACTTTCTCCATGACGTGAAGATAGGCACGGGCATGCTCCTGCCGGTCGTAGGGGAAACCGGTGACCAGCAGGGAGTCCTGGAGTGCTGCCGCTTCGGAGACGCGGATAGGCCTCCCGTTCGATCGAGCACCCTCACCCTGGCTGGCGACGAACTCCTCATCCCGGGCGACATCGATCACCACGCCGACCAACGGTCTTCCCTCGTCCCAGAGGGCGACCGATACCGCGACCTGGGGGATGCGATTGACGAAATTGACCGTGCCGTCGAGCGGATCGATGATCCAGACCCGGCGGCCGCGCCAGTCTGCTCCTCCCCCTTCTTCGGCCAGGATCGAGTCGTTGGGGAAATGCGATGCGATGACGCTCGTGATGGCGTATTCCGCCTCGTGGTCGATCTCTGTGACCGGGTCCACCACTCCCTTCATCTCAGTGGTGAACTCCTCGTCGAAGCCACGGCGCACCACGCCGGCGCCGGCCCGTGCAGCGCGCACCGCAACCCAGACATCACCTTCCCACATGGCTTCAGGATACGGGCCAGCACACACCGCGTTCCCAATGCAGAGAGTGGCGTAGTGCAGAAAGAATCAAGCACGGCATACTCTCCCGCCGGTGATCGGTGGTCTTCTCGTCCTCGCCGGTGCCGCCCTATCAGCTCTGGCCTTCCCCCGGATCGGGCCGGGCTGGCTGATCCTGCCCGGCATCGCCTTGTTCCTGGCCGGGCTGCGGATGGCAAGGAGCCGCGCGCAAGGACTTCTCTACGGGGCCCTCTACGGACTCACCTTCTTTGGTGGTCTGATCTGGTGGATCGGAGAACTCGGCCTGGTCGCAGTGGTCCCCTTGGTGGTTGCGTTTGCCGGGTTCCACGTTCTCTACGGATGGTGGCTGTCCGGATACAACGACCGGACCCCGGGGATATGGCTGGCGTTGGCAGTCGGAGGCTGGGCCCTCATGGAGTTGATCCGGTCCTACTTCCCTTTCAACGGCTTCGAGTGGGGAGCGCCCGGGTACGCCCTCTCCGACCAGGCTTGGGCCCGCGCGTTGGCCCCTCTATACGGGACCAGCGGGATCACGGTGCTGACGGTGTTGGTCGCGGCCACCGCGGTCGCCCTCACCTTTCGCCATCGCAAGTGGATGCTCCTCGGGGTTCCGTTGGCTGTAATCGCTGTCTTCGCGGTTTGGTCGTGGTGGCCGAGCAGTCCGACGGAGGCCCTCCCTGGTGTAGACGTG
>JBEVIF010000028.1:0-10755 GCA_040510795.1 Acidimicrobiia bacterium | reverse complement strand
TTGATCGTGGTCCTCCTCCACCTCGAGGCCGAACCGGGCGCCCAGCGCCAGCCTGCCCTCGTTGAGCACTCTGAGAAAAGCGTCGGCCTCCTCGTTGCTCATGTGCTGGCGACCCCCCTCGTCGAGGATGTGCTGGAACACCCGGCGATCGGCATTGCGAGCTGCGTGCAGTTCGCCCTCCATCAGCCGCCACCACTCTTCGTTCGACTCGGGGTCGTCGAGATAGACGAGCACACGGAGGCGTCGTGAAGCAGGCTCGTCCGCCGCCGCCGGGATACCGGCGAGGAGATCGAGGAGCCCCGTAAGGAAGACCTTCTCGTCGTCGGTGAGATCGACATCGATCCCACCCCGGGTCGACTTGAACCGGCGCTGCATCAGTGCTCCATCGTGGCCCACAGCCCTTGACCATGAAGCCGGTAGCAGTCGACCTCCGCCTTCTCCCGGGGACCATCGGACACCGTGGCCCGCCCCTCGTGATGCACCTGGAGCATGAGCACCGTCGCCTTGGGCTCGTCGTACCCGAAGAGCTTGCGCAGCACATAGACGACGTAGGACATTGTGTTCACCGGATCGTTCCACACGATGACCTGCCAGGGCCGGTCGATGTCCTGGTCCTCACCGGTATCAGGGTGGATGACGGGTGCTGGATGGGAAATCACCTGGGCGCGATCGTAGGCCGAATCGCCGGCCGTTCACTCCTCAGCAGGACCGGCCAGTGCCTCGAGGAGTGCCTCCCGGCATGCGGTGACTGCGACGGAGAAGCCGGGATCGGAGTATGGGATCTCGGCGATCGGGAACGGGGAACCGATGCCGGTGAAGCCGGGCACCGGGTCGGGAAAATCCTCGACTCCGAGATCGACCATGCATTGGCTGAACTCCTGAAGCTGCTCGAGGATGGCCTGACGGAGGACATCGTCGTCTCCCAAGTCCAGCGCTCCTGTCTCGAGGTGTTCCGAGCAGAGCGAGACTGTCTCGGCCGTGGCCGGGTCGCCGAAGTCCAACGTGGCCATCACCCAGTCGAGGCGGGGGTGGCCGGTGGCGTCCAGTGGGATCTCTTCGATCTCGATCCCCCTATCAGCGAGACAAGAACGAAACGCCTCCACAGCCACGTTGGACAGAACAGTGGTCGTCGTCGGTGGGGTCGTCGTAGTCGTGGCCGGTGCACCGGTGGCCGATGGCGCATCGGGATCTGCTGTGCACCCGGCCAGGAGCACCACCAGCAGCAGGGTGAGGACCGACTTTCGGATCACTCGCTCCCGACGGTCTGACCGTCAGCGGCGTCCTCCGTGAGGCCGTCGGCGAGGATCATCGCTAGGTCCCGGACCCGTACATCGTCTCGTCCCAGTTCCTTGACCCCGTCATCGAGCATCACGAAGCAGAAGGGGCAGGCGACTGCGATCTCGTCGGCACCGGTGGCCAGCGCCTCCTCGGCCCGCTCGATGTTGATCTTCTTGCCGGTCTGCTCCTCCATCCAGAACCGCGCCCCTCCGGCGCCGCAACACAGCGCCCTTGTGCCGTGACGGGGCATCTCGACCAGCTCCATCGATCCCGAGCCGGCCACCTCCCTCGGGGCGAGATATATGTCGTTGTGCCTGCCGAGATAACAGGGGTCGTGATAGGCGATCTTCTTGGCGGCCCCGTCGGATTGCACCGGGGCCTCGAGCCGGCCCTGGGTCAGCAGCTCAGCCAACAGCTGGCTGTGATGAACCACCTCATAGCTGCCCCCGAGCTGGGGATACTCGTTGGAGATCGCGTTGAAGCAGTGAGCGCATTGGGTGATCACCCTGGTGACCCCGACCTCCTCGAACGTTGCGATGTTCTCCAGGGCCAACTGCTGGTAGACGAGCTCGTTGCCGGCACGGCGGGCCGGGTCACCGGTGCACGCTTCCCGTGCTCCGAGGATGGCGAAGTCGATGCCGGCCCGGTGAAGAAGGCGCGCCAGCGAGACGGACACTGCGGTGTTGCGATCGTCATACGACCCCGCACACCCCACGAACCACAGATAGTCGGCGGTGTCCTTGCCGTTCTCGCCGAAGACCGGTACTTCGAAGTCGAGCTCCTTCGTCCAGTCGGCTCGGGCTTGGCGGCTCAGGCCCCACGGGTTGGCCTGATTCTCCATGGATACGAAGGCCCGGCCCAGCTCGCTGGGGAACTCCGATTCCATCAGCGTCAGGTACCGGCGCATGTCGAGGATCCGATCGAGGATCTCGATGTTGACCGGACAGATCTCGTCGCAGGCGCGGCATGCCACACAGGCGAAGACCTCGTCGGGCCGAACCCGGTCGAAGAGGTGCCCTTCTCCGTCGAGCACCGCCAACGATGAGACCGGCGGGGAGACCGCGGCTACCGATGCCGCCACCTCACCGGTCTTGATCACCATTTCCCGCGGGTCGAGAGGCTTCCCGGTGATGTTGGCCGGGCATACCGACGTGCAACGGCCGCAGATGGTGCAGGCGTCCGTGTCGAAGATCTGCTTCCAGGTGAGATCGGTCACCACGGACGCCCCGATGGTCTCGATGTCCTCGGCCTCGAGCAGGTTGGGCATCTCCCGCATCGCCCCCTTGGGACGGGGCCGCGGGGACAGGTACATGTTGGCCGGAGAGGTGAACATGTGACGGAGCTTGGTGACGGGGACCACAACGAGGAACCCCACGAAAGCGGCTACGTGGACGATCCAGAGCGCCTGGTGGAGGCCCGCGGCCGACCCTTCACCAAAGAGAGCCGACAACGGGTAGCCGACGAAGGACCACACCTCGAAGTCGGGCCGGCCGGCGAGGGCGATCCGGGCCGATTCGGTGAGGAGGCCGGTGAGCCCGATCGCGGCGAGCAGAAAGAGGATCATTGCATCCTCGGGCCTCGTCTTGGTCCTGATCCGGCCCGGTCTCACCAGGTACCGGTTGAGCGCAAACAGCGCCACCCCGCCCAGAAAGATCAGGGAGGCGAGGTCGAGGACCGCCGAATAGGCCTGATAGACGACGCCATGGAGGAACTGCAGGTTCGCCGGGAGGATGTGATCGATCTCGAGGGTCACCGTGCCCAGGAACAGGACCAGAAACCCGTAGTAGAGGGCGGCGTGGGTGATCCCGGCCCGCGGGTCGCGCATGAGCGTCTTCATCATGAGCCCGCCACCGAGACGCTTTATCCGCTCTCCCCAAAGCCCGGTGCGACGCTCCGCCGTCCCCAGCGACCAGCCCTTGGCCCTGCGGGCGAAGAGATGGAGCATGAGCCAGACAAAACCGGCCACGGACACATAGAAGACCACCTGGAGGGCGACGGGGATGTTGCCGAACACCTCGCGACCCACTTCGAAGTCCGGATGCTCGGGAATGGTCCCCAGGATCCCGAGGGCAAGAGTGCCCAGCGCGAGGAGGATCCCGAGACCCTCGAGAACCTGCGATGCGTCGGGGCGTCGCTTCTCAGGTGCGGACTGCTCTTGCCGCTCCTCGGTCAGGGCCATGGGCGGTGATCTTAGGGTTAGCCCCCGAAGACAGATCGAACGAAGAACCAGGCGTTGGACGGCCGTTCGGCGAGCCGGCGGGTCAGATACGGATACCACTTGGAGCCGAAGGGCAGGTAGATCCGGACCGCCAGGCCGGCATCGACGAGTTCGTGCTGCAGAGTGGTTCGTATCCCGTAGAGCATCTGAAACTCGAACGGCCCCTTCCTCGAGCGGGCCAACTCACGGGTCAGGTCCACCAAAGCCAGGTCATGGGTGGCGACGGCGGGACGGACCTCCTCGAACCCCATGAGCTCACTCAGTTGGTTGGCGAAGGCCTCATCCACGTCCCGCCCTGAGGTGAGAGCAACATCGGCATCCTCCACATATGCCCCCTTGCAAAGCCGGATGTGCCCGCCCAGGGGCATCAGCCGCTTCAGGTCGGAAGGGGTCCGGTGCAGGTAGGCCTGAAGGGCGATCCCGAGATTGCCGTGTGCCGATTGGCTCTTCTCGTAGAGCCGGACGGTCGCCTCCGTGTAGCGGGAATCTTCCATGTCGATGGTGACGGTGGTGCCCGCCTCGGCCGCACGATGGGCCAGACTTTCGAGCAGGTCGATCGCCAGAGACTCGTCGAAGGCCAGCCCGAGCTGGGTCAGCTTGATCGAGATGTTGGCGTCGAGGGATTCGGAATGAATCCGAACCAGCCCTTCGACGTACTCGTCTCTCGCGCCGATCGCCGTGGCACGATCGCGGCACTCCTCCCCGAGCAGATCGAGGGACACGAGAAAACCGTGTTCGTTGAGCCTGCGGGCGGCCGCCACACCCTCATCCAGAGTGTCCCCGGCCACGAATCTCCCCGCGAGGGCCTTGCCTGGCCCGGTGCCGGTGATGGTCCGCTCCACGGGCCCGGCCTCCGTGAGGGCCATAACCACCCTGGAGAAGACACTCAACCCTGCTGCCCGAGCTCTGCTGCTCGCTTGGCGGCGGCTTGGACCGCGTCCTCGACCAGAGCCCGGAATCCCCGCTCTTCGAGCACGTGCACGGCGGCAGCGGTCGTCCCTCCCGGCGAGGTCACCTGAGAGCGCAGCTCGGCCGGTGTGGTGTCGGTATCGGTCAGGAGATGACCGGCGCCACGGATGGTCTGATGTACGAACTCCTCCGCGATGTCACGGGGTAGCCCCTCCCGCACCGCAGCCTCGGTGAGCGCCTCCGCCAGGAGGAAGACATAGGCCGGCCCAGTGCCGGACACCGCCGTCACCGCATCCAGCAGCGATTCGTCCATCACCCTGACCCCGCCCACCGCTCCGAGGACTTCCGTCGCCCGCTTGAGATGCGCCTCGCCGGCGTGCGTGCCACGGGCGATCCCCGTCACACCTTCCCCAACCAGAGCCGGCGTGTTCGGCATCGCCCTCACGACTGGGACTTCGCCAAGAACGGCCTCGTATGTCGTGGTTGTGACTCCAGCAGCGAGCGAGAGAACCATCTGACCGGTGACGAAGCTTTTGGAGATTCGCTCGATGACTCCGCCAACATCCCTCGGCTTCACCGCCACCACTATCACATCCCGGCCCTCGATGGCTTCCTTCGGGTCGAGCGTGACGAGCGATGAGGTGCGAGAAGAGAGCTCGGTCGCCCTGTCCTCCCTGCGCACGGCGAGGGAGAGCTCTTGTGGCGCCCAGCCTGCACGCTCGAGGCCACGCCGCAGAGCCTCGCCCATTGCTCCGACACCGATTATTCCGACCGTGGGATGTGCGGTCATCCCGGAAATCATACGACCGAGCCGAAATCCCGGCCTCGGTGTGACCGGATCATCTCGATCACCACGTCGACCGCCTCCGGAGTGAAGCCGTCCTCAATGATGACGTCGGCGTACCCCTTCGAGGGCTCGACGAATTCCATATGCATGGGGCGGACCGATGCGAAGTACTGGGCGATGACCGAGGTGACAGTCCGGCCCCTCTCCTCGATGTCCCGCTCCAGACGACGGGCGAGGCGGATGTCTGCGTCGGTGTCGACGAAGACTTTCAGGTCGAGCTCGTCTCGCAGGCCGGGTTCGGCCAGAACCAGGATTCCCTCGACGAGGATCACCGGCGCAGGCGCGATTATCACCACCTCGTCGGATCGAAGATGACGGGCGAAGTCGTAGGAAGGCTTCTCCACACGCTCCCCCGATCGGAGGGAGACCAGA
The DNA here is from genome assembly GCA_040510795.1 of Acidimicrobiia bacterium. Lineage (GTDB taxonomy): Bacteria > Actinomycetota > Acidimicrobiia > Spongiisociales > ZC4RG35 > JARDZU01. Next base: position 5,131 of record JBEVIF010000028.1, on the reverse strand, counting down.
TGCGCCACCAACAGCTCCGTCTCCAATGAGTCGGGATGGTCGTAGTTCACCTTGGAACGGTCCTCGAACGAAAGCTGCGGTGTGTGCCGGTAGTAGGCGTCGTGCTGGACGAGTGCCACCTGCCCGTTCATTTGGTCGACCAGGGAGCTGGCGATGGTTGTCTTTCCGGACCCGGAACCGCCCGCGATCCCCACTATCAGGGGGACATCAGACTCAGAACCGGTGCGGGCAGCCATGCCCGCCGACGTTACTTATCGCCGACCCGGCTCCGAAGACGGCGAATCTCGTCGTACACACCATCGGTGAGCGTGGTCGACGCAGGAGCAGAAACCCCTTTGAGCTCCACATGGGCCCGGCTTGGCTTCGAGGCGGCGACACTCACCGGCTCGGGCACGGTGACGTCAGGCTCCTCCACCGTTGCGGGCTCGGTCACGTCTTCGACGACCTCGGACCCTGCCTCGGCGACCGGCTCATCCTCGTCCTCGCCACCGGCCCCGTTCCAGGCGCCATTGGAAGCGACACCTTCGGCCAGGCGGTCGAGCCACTCGGCCTCTTCTTCGGGTATGGCGACGGTCTCAGCTAGGCCGAGCCGATTCAGGGTGTGAAACGTGCGAACTGCAGTGCCGCGGCCGTACTTCGCCTCGAGGGCGCCGAAGCTGAAGGTGGGCACCAAATTGACGAACGTCGGCCAATCGGCGGGCTCCACGGTCATCGGATCGGCTAACTCGTTGATGAGCTTCACGCCGTTGGCCTCGAACAAGCCGGTCTCTGCGATCTCGCCCTCGAGGGTCTGAAGCGCATCTACATCGTGGAGGACCTACTCGACCGTCCAACCTTTGGCGTCGGGGCCATCGGCTGCCCCCACCGAGAACGAGCCCTCGGCGACAGTGGAAAGCACGTAGAGAATGTCGGCGACACCGGCGCGATCGGACCCGGTGTGTGCCCCGTCGTGACCGCTCAGTTCGGCCCCGGTAACCCGTCCCTCGCGGAAATGGACGCGCCCGCGGCGTTGTCCCTCGATGTCGAGTGACCCGGTCTTCTTAGTGACCTGCATGATCTGGAGCAGATCGTTGATGCTCCAGTCAGAGAGCTGGCCCGAGAGATGCATCGATACCCTTCCGTTCCCTTGCTCCCCCCTATCGGCAGGAATGGGCGGGCGGTTGAGAACTTCAGGTCTGCTTGGCGGCCTTCATGGCCTTCTTCTTCTCTCGCAGAGCGAGCACGTCCTCGAAACTGGCCACATCGGCGATCGAAGGCCAGTCGGCTGCCTTCTCCTCCCAACCTTCGGGCCGCACTCCGAGTCGTTTCCCGAGGAGGCCGACGAAGATCCTCGACTTCTCGGCCCCGAATCCAGGTAGTGCCCGCAGACGGCTCAGAAGCTCTGAGCCGTCACCGGCGGTATCCCAAAGATTCTCCGCCCTGCCGTCATAGTCATCGATCACCGCCCGCGCCAGCTCCTGGGTCCGCTTCGCCATCGACGCCGGATAGCGGTGGATCGCCGGTGGCCCGCGAAAAACCACCTCCAGGTCCTCCAGGGGAGTGGCAGCGACGATTTCCGGGGTGAGTTCCACACCGAGGCGGTCTTTGAGGAGCTGAGGGCCGTAGAAGGCCCGCTCCATGGGGAATTGCTGGTCGAGCAGCATGCCGGTGAGAAGGGCGAACCCGTCGGAGGCGAGCAGCCGGTTTGCCTCATCGGACTCGGTGAAGGGGAGGAGGTCAGGTCGGTCCATTGGGCCAACCGTAGCCCTCAGAACATGAGGCGGAACAGGGCATAGAGGACGAGCAGCCCGGCCGGGGCGTATGCCACCATGCTCATCGGGTCTCTGCGGGGCTCGTTCATCTCTATCGTCCTTTCAAACCGAACTTACGGCTTGAAGATTCCGGGTGAAATAGGGGTTCTCCCCCATTTCACCCGGACCAAATGGCGAGAATGTGAACGGATCGAGAATGAGTGGTGACATCTACATCGTCGATGCTTGTCGCACTCCGATGGGCAAGCTCGGAGGGCAGCTCGCACAGGTCAGACCGGACGACCTTGCCGCCCATGCCATCGCCGGAGCCCTGAGACGCCAGCCCGATCTCGACCCGATGGCGATCGAAGACATCTATTGGGGCGCGGCCAACCAGGCGGGTGAGGACAACCGCAACGCGGCCCGCATGGCCGGCCTCCTCGCCGGCCTCCCGATCGAGATCCCGGGAGCCACGGTCAACCGGCTATGCGGCTCCGGGATGCAGGCGGTCATCTCGGGGGCGCACGCCCTTGCCGGCGGATGGGGTGATGTCGTCTTGGTAGGGGGATCCGAGTCGATGACTCGCTCGCCTTACGTGATGACGAAGCCAGACCGCCCGTTCGCCACCGGCACACCCGAGATCGTTGACACTGTCCTCGGCTGGCGCCTGGTCAACCCGAGGATGAAAGAGCTCTACCCCCCGATCACACTCGGTATGACCGCCGAGGTGGTCGCTGCCAAGTACGACATCAGTCGGGAAGACCAGGACACCTTTGCGCTGCGCAGTCACCAGTTGGCCCTGGCGGCGGTCGCAGCCGGTCGCTTCCACGACGAGATCGAGCCCATCGAGGCGCCCGTCGACTCCCGGCGCCGGGAGACCAGGCTGATCGAGGCCGATGAAGGGCCGAGGGCCGACACGTCGATGGAAGCACTGGCCAAGCTCGCCCCCGTCTTCAAGGAGGATGGGACCGTCACGGCGGGCAACTCATCGCCGATGAACGACGGGGCCGCTGCACTGATTCTCGCCACTGAGGCCGGGTTGGCAGCACATGGCCTGACTCCGATGGCTCGCATCGTCTCTTCGGCCGCGGCGGGAGTCCACCCCGATGTGATGGGGATCGGCCCGGTGCCGGCATCGGAGAAGGCGCTGAAGCGAGCCGGGATCGGTCCTGACGACCTCGACCTGGTCGAGATCAACGAAGCGTTCGCCTCGCAGGCCGTGGCCAGCATGCGGTTGCTGGAGATCGATCAGGATCGGGTCAACGTCAACGGCGGAGCGATCGCCATCGGGCACCCGCTCGGGGCTTCCGGGGCACGGATCCTCACCACCCTCACCCATGAGTTGGTGCGTCGGGGCGGCCGCTACGGGCTGGCCACGATGTGCATCGGGGTGGGGCAGGGGATCAGCACGGTCATAGAGCGTGTCTGACGCCGGGCCCCTCGATGGCACCCTCGTCATCGAGTTTGGCAATCTGATTGCGGCCCCGTACGCCGCCATGCTCCTCGCCGACTTGGGAGCGCGGGTAGTGAAGGTGGAGCCACCCGAAGGAGACCTCTCGCGCGGGTTCGGGCCTCATCAAGACGGCGAGTCGGCCTTCTTCATGGCTGTCAACCGGGGCAAGGAATCCCTGGCCCTGGACACGAAGGACTGGCTGTCGAAGCGGGTTCTCGACAACTTGATCCGGAAGGCCGACGTGCTGATCCACAACCTAAGGCATGGGGCAATCGAACGACTCGGGTTCGGGCCGAGTCGTTCGCACGAGCTGAACCCGACGCTCATATACGCCTCGATCTCCGCCTTCGGCGCCGAAGGGCCCTATGCGAAGCGAGCCGGGATCGACATCGTGTTCCAGGGTGAGGCCGGAATGATCTCGATCACGGGTGGGCCAAAGGACAGGCCGATGAAGACTGCCACGACGATCGGCGACTACGTGGCAGGCACCAACGCAGCGCTGGCGATTTCCGCGGCACTGGCAGAGACACCCCGATCGGGAAGGCACATCGATGTCTCGCTGCGTGACGGTGTGATCGCGGTCCAGTCGGCGTGGAACGCACTTGCCTTTGCCGAGGGGAAGCAGCCGGAGAGGGTGGGGACGGCGAGCCCTTACGTCGCCCCCAGTCAGGTATTCGAGGCCGTCGACGGGCACTTCACGCTCGCCGTCGTCTCAGATCGACATTTCCGGGTCCTGGCCGACAGCCTCGGTCTCCCCGAACTGGTGGATTCATATCCGAGCAACGAAGTGCGGATGGCCAAACGGGATGTCCTCGCCAGGAAGCTCACGAGTGTCTTCAAGATGGAGAAGGCTGATCACTGGGTGACCGTGCTCGGTGAGGCCGGTCTTCCCGTGGGTCACGTCCTCACCCTGAGCGAGGCGCTGACCGACCCGCAGGCACGCCACAACGAGATGATCGTCGAATTCGACCATCCGGTAGCAGGCCCGGTGAGAACCACCGGTTCGCCGATCCACATCGACGGCGCGCCGGCCCGCGCCGCCTCTCCCCCTGCCACTCTGGGCCAGCACACCCGGCCGATCCTGCGGGAGGCGGGGGTAGACCCCGACTCAATCGAGAAGATGGTCGCATCCGGGACCGCGGTCGTCTCGTGAGCGGGTTGGTCCATTGGGCCGAAGATGTCGATGAGGACTGGGCCTCGGTCCTCGCCGAGTTGACCCGGGCGTTCGAGGCGTCTCGGTCGGTCGCGCAGGTCGAGGAATCGATCGTCTATGTCGTGCGTCAGGACGACCTGCTGGGGAGAAGGGGAGCCGGGAACGCGATGGTCGCCTGTGGTTTGCTCTCAGCTGCTCGCACGGCCGCGATGGAGGGAGCTCGCAAGGGATGGACCGCGAATGTGGTCGCCTTCGACGAGGAGGAGCGTTCGGTTGCGGAAGGGTGGGCCCGCCGGTTGCTCGACGACAGCAGCGTCAACGGTGAGTTGATAAGGGTTGGTTCGGGCCACATCGGGCAGACGCTGGCGTGAAGGGGACCATCGTTGTCACCGGGGCAGCGCGTGGTATCGGCAGGGCCATCGCCGAGAAGATGGCGTCGACCGGTCCGTTGACCGTCATCGGCGTCGACATCGCCCCCGAGCTTGCTCTTTCCGAGTCGATCATCCCGGTACAGGTCGATCTGACCTCGATCGAAGGCCCGGGTTTGATCAGGAAAGCAGTCGAGGCATCGGGGTCGCCCCTGCTCGGGCTGGTCAACAATGCCGGCATCACACGCGACGCCCGGTTGATCAATCTGACTGAGGAGGACTTCGCCGCTGTCCTGGAGATCAATCTCGGCGCGGCCTATCGATTGACGACCGAGTTGGCTCCTCTGATGTCCGACGGCGGGTCCATTGTCAACATCGCCTCCCGGGCATATCTGGGCAACTTCGGCCAGTTCAACTACTCGATGTC
>JBEVIF010000027.1:0-3644 GCA_040510795.1 Acidimicrobiia bacterium | reverse complement strand
AAACGATGACCGTAAGGCCCGGCGCAGGAGCACCCACCACGGGCCTGGATGCCAAAGAGGTCGTTGAGCAGCGCGACAACGAAGTTGTGGTGCAGGGTCCGGTCGCCGTGGCGGATCACGAAGCTCACGATCGACAGACGCTCGGCGTCCGGGTTCCCCAGGATCTCGATGTTCGCGTTGCGGGACCAGGACTCGATGGCGCGCCTGATGAAGTCGTGTTCCAGCGCCCGAATCGTGGTTACCCCGACGGTCTCCTTCAGGCTGAAGGCGAGACCAGCCCTGATCGACTCGATGATCGCCGGGGTGCCTCCCTCCTCGCGGTGCTCCGGATCGCTGATGTAGCTGTGATGATCGGCCGTCACGTAGACAACGGTGCCCCCGCCCGGCACCACCGGCACCACGTTGCGGAGCAGATCCCGGCGGACCACCAGCACCCCGGGCGTCCCCGGGCCGCCGATCAGCTTGTGAGGGGACAAGAAAATGGCGTCCTTGTAGGCACCATCGGCGGCGGCCGACGAGCCCATCTCGATGTCCACGTATGGCGCCGATGCCGCGAAATCCCAAAAAGAGAGAGCGCCGTGGGCATGGAGCAGGCGGGATATCGCCGAGGTGTCGGAGATGATCCCGGTCACATTGGATGCGGCGGAGAAGGAGCCGATGAGCAGGGAACGACGCGCGTGCTCGACCAACCTCGATTCCAGCTCGACGAGGTCGATGTGGCCGTCGGCATCCTCTTTGATCTCGATCACATCGGCGATCGACTCTCGCCAAGGAAGTTCATTCGAGTGGTGCTCATAGGGCCCGACGAACACCACGGGGCGCTCGTCATCCGGGACCCGATCCTCGAGCCCGTAGGTCTCACTGAGCCCCCTCGGAATCCGGATGCCGAGAAGACCCACCAATCGGTCAACAGCGCCGGTGGAGCCGCTCCCGGCGAATATCACTGCGTGCTCGTCGTGGCTGGCCCCGACCGCCCGGCGGATCACCTCTCTCGCCTCCTCCCTGAACCTGGTCGTCTGCAGCCCGGTACCAGAGGTTTCGGTGTGAGTGTTCGCGTAGAGAGGAAGGACCTGGGCGAGTATGAAATCCTCGATCATTGCCAGCGATCGGCCCGAGGCGGTGTAGTCGGCGTAGGTGACCCGGCGCAGCCCGAACGGGGTCATCACCGCGGTGTCTTTCCCGATCACCGCCTCTCTCACCTGCTCGACCAGATCCACCCTTCGCCCTTCTCGGGATGATCCACAAGACTAGGAAGCCGATGGGCGACGAGACCACTGTCAGCGTCGGAGGTGAGGAGATAAGGATCTCCAGCCCGGGACGGATCATCTTCCCCAAGCAGGGGTGGACCAAGCTCGACGTTGCCAACCACTTCGCCAACGTCTCCGAGGGAGCAATCCGGGGGGTGTTCGGTCGGCCCACGATGTTGAAGCGGTTCATGGGGACCGTCGACGAAGACCCGATCTATCACAAGCGTGCCGCCAAGAACACGCCGTTCGAGACGGTGCAGATCAGGTTCCCCTCACAACGGCCCGGGATGATGAATGTCCCCCGAACCGCGGCCGATGTCGTTCGGCTGGCCCAACTCGGCTGTCTCGATTTCCACCCCTGGCCGGTCCGGGCGGAGGACATCGACCATCCCGACGAGCTCCGCTTCGATTTCGATCCAACCCCTGGGTTCGACTTCGAGAAGGTGAAGGAGGCGGCGGCCGGGATGAAAACTCTTCTCGATGATGTGGGTTTGGTCGGCTGGCCCAAGACATCGGGTAGCCGGGGTATCCACGTCTACATCCGCATCGAGCCGCTGTGGGACTTCTTCCAGACCCGACGGGCCGTGCTGGCTGCGGGCCGTGAGCTGGAGCGGCGAATGGACGGCCTGGTCACAACCAAGTGGTGGAAAGAGGAGCGGAACGGCGTCTTCATCGACTACAACCAGAACGCCAGGGACAAGTCGGTGTGCTCGGCCTACGGGGTCCGTCCGACAGGGTATGTCTCGACCCCGATCGCATGGGATGAGCTGGCGGACGTCGCTATCGAGGACTTTCCCTTGGGGTCGTTTGCCGAGAGGTACCAAGCGGTGGGCGACCTCACCGCGGGCATCGATGAGTCTGCGGGGCGGATCGACACCTTGATGGAGTGGGTGGCCCGCGATCAGGAGAACGGGCTGGGCGACGCCCCATGGCCACCGATGTATCCCAAGATGCCCGACGAGCCCCCCCGGGTCCAACCCTCCAAACAGCGCCGCCCGTCGGAGGATTACTGAGCGGGCCATATCTCCCGTCGAGCAGGGAGTACCGGCGAAGGCGAGGAGGGGGAATTCCTACAGGGCGTCCCGTTTCCGGAGGGCCCAGGTGAGGACGACGAGCCCGATGACGAGCACGCCGGCCAGCTTGGCCACTCCACCCCATACTCCCGGTGTGACCGGTGTCATCGCCTGGGTCGCCACTTCGCCGAAGCCGTCTTCGAGCCCGGCATAGATGGAGAGGGAGATCCTCCAGATCGAGATCTGGGCCAGGCCCTCCACGGCAAAGGCGAGGATCGTCTCTACGACGAGGATGTAGCCCAGACCGAAGAGCAGAGCTCGGGGGACCAGGTATCCGAGCGGGACGAAGATGGCTGCGTAGCCGATGCCGGCCGCCACGAACAGGGACAGCGAAGGAATCGCCGCCTGCATATTGCCCCCGACCGCCAGGAGGGCTACGGCGGAGACAATCCAGCCCCCAACTCCGATGACGAGGGCAGCGGCCGTTCCGGCTGCGATCGATTGTGCCGCCATGTTCGTCCTGGCGATTGGTCGCATGTAGATGTAGGGCAACGTGCCGCTGTCGCGCTCGTCGCGCAGCGTGGCGGTGGTCAGGATGAGAGCGGCGATGGCGAACGTGTATCCGACCGACGCCAGGACGTCCGTGTAGAGAGTGGTGAGGTCGCTCTCGGGCGCGTCGAAGGCCGAGAGCCAAAACACGAGGCCCGGGACCGAGGCAAGCGCAAGCAGGCCGATGACCCGTCCCCGGCGCATGATGCGTCGGTAGAGATGGAGGGCCAGGGTCACTACCGACCCTCGACCAGATAGCGAAACACCGATTCCAGCGACTCATCGACCGGCTCCACCTTGCTGATGGCGATCGAATGATCGATTGCGATGGCAGGCAGTCGGCGGGCGAGGTCGCCGGCGTCCCTGGTCTCGACGTGGACCGTCCCCCCGTCGACCTGGACCCCGAGGACGTCGGATCCGGCGATCAGCGCCGCAGCCAGCTTGCGCGGGTCTGTGGTGTCGACGTAGATCCGGCGAGGCTTGTCGGTCATCGCGGCCCGGATCGTTGCCACGTCGCCAACTGCGGCGAGCCTCCCGTCCACCATGGCGACAACACGGTCGGACACCCGCTCCACCTCGGCCAAGACGTGTGACGACACCAGCAGAGTCTTTCCCTCGGCTCCGAGCCGCTTGAAGAGGGCGATGAGTTGCGCCCGCTGCACGGGGTCGGCTCCATTGAGGGGCTCGTCGAGAAGGAGGATCTCCGGGTCGGAGACGAGGGCAGCTGCCACCTTGGCGCGCTGCCGCATCCCCTTGGAGAAGCCGCCCAGGGCCCGATCGGCGGCATCGGTGAGGCCAACTGTGTCTAGGACGGTCTCCGCTCGTTCTATCGGGT
>JBEVIF010000026.1:0-3092 GCA_040510795.1 Acidimicrobiia bacterium | reverse complement strand
ACCCGGCTCTCGGGGTGCCAGGTGTCGTCGATACGCAAGCTGTCGAGGGCGACGTTCTGGGCATCGGTGACCGCCTTCTTCACCCCTCGCAATGCCCGGTTGGTGATCGGTAGAAGCCGGGCGTCGCGTTCCTCGATGACCTCGTTGCGTGGTGCTGTCACCAGTGGTTCGGCGGCCTCTGCCTCGACCTGGTCGACTTCGGGCCTGGCAGCGGTATGAACCGTGATCGTCGCTCCTGGTGAGCCACGGAGTGAGGCAAAGAGTGCACCCACATCGTCTTGAGCGGGCTGCGGTTCGAGCTCCCGTTTCGGCTCCGGCCTCGCCTCGACCGGCCCCGGCTCGTCGACCTCCTCCGGGGTTGGCTCCGGCTGTGGCGGTGGTGCCTCCTCGAATTCCGGCTCCTCGAAGAGATCTTCTCGAGGCTTCTCGATCACCTCTCTGGCCGGGGGTAAGGGCCGCTCCGGAGGAGGACTCGTTGGTTTGCTCCCCGGCCTGTCGGTAGGAGGGATGATCCGCACCGTCTCCCCCAGCTGCCATATCTCCTCGTCGGGCTCGGTTCGGGAGGGAACGACCCTGACACTGGACGATTCCGCCGAGAGATCCAGGTCCTCACGCCGCTCCTCGAGACTCCCTTCGAGACGGCTCAGGGTCGAGCGCACCGTCTCGAGCTCGAGCATCAATTCTTCGCGCCGCTGCTCGAGGGCTCTAGTCCGCTCTTGGGCGCTCTCGGCCTGACGGTAGGCCTGCTCGATCAGGTCGTCGTGACGTTTCTTCGCCTCCGAGCCCAACTTCTCCGAATCCATCATCGCGGCCCGGACAACGTCCTCGGCCTCGCGTCGAGCAGTCGAGGTCAGACGATGAGCCTCTCGCTCCGCTTCCCCCATGACAGACAACACGTCCTGCTCGGCTTCGCCGCGAATGCGACGCGCCTCTGCCGCGCTCTGATTGAGCAACTCGGTGCCCGTAGTCCAGGCGTCACCTCGAAGCGCCTCAGCATCGCTCCTGGCTTCCTTTCGCATTGCGTCGACCTCGGTCATCGCCTCAGACCGCCATCGTGCGGCGTCCATGGTGGCCCGCTCCCTCATCGAGTCAGCGGCCTCCTTGGCCGCCTGCAACACAGCCGCCACCTCGCGACCAAGGCTCTCGAACTCGGACTCCAAGTCACGGTCCCCGTACTCGCCCAACTTGGTCGCGAGACGCTCCCGTTCTTTCTCGAGCTCGTCCAGATCGGCGGCGACGCGCTCGAGAAAGCCGGAAATCTCATCCGGGTCGAGACCACGCCGGACGGTACGGAACTCCGCCCGCCTGATGTCGTCGGGGGTGATGTCAGAAGCCATCGGCTCTAGAAGATACCGATCGGGCCGGATTTCGCCCGGGTTTGGGCTCGGTCAGGCCTGGTCCAGGCCCTCGAAGAAGTCGATGGCATCCTGCAATGTGCCTATAGACACGATATCGATGGACTCGCGGGGTGCGGTCATGGCCGACTCGTAGTTGTCCGCAGGGACGAGGATGTACTCGGCACCGGCTGCCTCCGCACCCACGACCTTCTGACGAATTCCGCCGATGGGCCCCACGGCGCCGTCGTAGGCAATCGTTCCCGTCCCGGCCACGATGTGTCCGTTCGTCATCTCGCCGGGCGTCAAAGTGTCGATGATGGCCAGCGCGTGCATCATCCCAGCCGACGGTCCGCCGACGTCTCCAGCCTCGATTGTCAGCGGAAACGGTGGCTCGCTCAGCTCGCCAACCGTTATCCCGATCATGGCTCCGCCTTCGGGATCGTCACGCTCGGCGAGCTCCACCTGGACGGTCTGGGGATCCCCGTCGCGGGTGACACCGACATCGATCACGTCACCCGGCTCATGCCCTTCGAGAAGGTCGGTGAGATCGGTGCTTCGCACGATCTCGGTGCCGTCGAACGAATCGACGGAGTCGCCGATTTCGAGCACGTCGGCAGCCGGGATGTCGGGGACGAGGTCGGTGATCAGGACATCGGTTGGGACCATCTCATACCCGAGATGTTCCAGCGCCACCGTGATCGCCCGCGTCTGGGAATCGTCCATCTGCTGGAGTACCCGCTTGCGGTAGTCCTCGTCGGTCTCGTCGGGCTGGCGGAAGGCTTCCTTGGGCACGAGGTCGATCGTCGGGTCGAACCCGGCAATCATGGCCTCGAACAGGTTGACCTCCTGGCTGACGACCGTGAGCATCAGGAGCTCTCCCTCGGGTGGAAAGGTGTCGACGTCGCCGGCGACGATGGCATCGGCGGCATCGGACACCGGGCCGGACGAAAAGGCCAGATAGGGCAGCTCCAGGTTCCAAATGCCCAACACCAGAGCGCCCACGAGGAAAAGGGCCCCAACCAGGTAGAGGGGCCAGATAGATCCACGTTGGGTCTGGTCTTGCATCATGAAAGGGTAACGGTGGGCCGCGAGGGGCGGTCCTAGCTCTTTAAGGTGACAGACGTCGGGTTTGCAGGAGATAAAGATGACATCGGCAGTCATTGTCCAACGGGTTGTCCCCCGGTCGCGTATCAACTCGGTGCTGCTCGTCATCGGCGCAGCAGCATTGACGGCACTGGCCGCCCAGTGGGAGATCCACTTGCCGTTCACCCCCGTCCCGGTGACGGGTCAGACCTTCGCTGTCCTTCTCACAGGCGCTGCGCTCGGCATGACTCTCGGGGCTGCGGGGCAGGCCGTGTATGTCGTCGCCGGGGCCTTTGGCCTACCTGTATACGCGGGAGGGGCGAGTGGCTGGGACACGGCCAGCGCGCAGGGCAGCGCCGGTTATCTGATCGGCTTCATCTTCGCCGCGGGTTTCGTCGGCTTCATGGCGGAGCGCCGGCAAGACCGGACCTTTCCCACGATGTTCACGGCTTTCATCGCCGGGTCGTTCATCATCTACGCCTTCGGCGTGGCCGGGCTGATGATCCTGCTCGACATGACGTTCACGGAGGCCGTCGTCGCCGGCGTCGTCCCCTTCGTCCTCGGTGACATCATCAAGGCCGCTGCCGCCGGCCTCCTCCTCCCCGGTGCCTGGAAGTTGTTAGGCGAGTACCCGAGGCCGTAACCGCCTTATACGGTCTCCACCTCTTCGCC
>JBEVIF010000025.1:0-7821 GCA_040510795.1 Acidimicrobiia bacterium | reverse complement strand
GATCCATGCCCGATGACCGTTTGATGTCGTTTGACGGTTGCACCCTGGAGCGAGATGCGGCCTACATGTATGCACTCCTCATGGAGGCTGCCGAGGAGGACGGCGTCTCGCTCAGCTACGAAGACTGCTATCGGTCCTTCAGCACCCAAGCCGCCTCGTACAACCGACGGTGCCCGGTGGTCGAGACCCCTGTCTACGGAGTCGACCCGGCCACTGGCTCCAAGGTGCAGACAGGCGTCACATCGGGCCGTGCGTGCTCAGGGCCACCGACGGCCAGACCCGGCCACTCCAACCATGGGTGGGGCCGAGCCGTCGACTACACCGACGGCAATGGCGTGCTGGGCTGTTCGGATGAGACCTTCCGGTGGATGCAGGGAAATGCTCACCGGTTCGGCTGGGTCCACCCGGACTGGGCCCATTGCGGCAGGAGCACCCAGGAGCCCTGGCACTGGGAGTTCGCCGGCGTCACCGACTCCATCTTCCCCGGCTACGGCCAGCTCGACCCGAAACTGCTCGACGTCGTCCAGTAGGAGTCGCGTACCGGCAACCTGAGGTTGCCCGTTGCGTATCTGCAACTTCCAGCCTCACGTTCGACAGGAAGGCCCTTCTACATCGACAAGGCAGTGCGTATCGCGCTCACGACGTAGTCGGAGCGCTCGGTGATGTCCTGCCATGTGAATCGGAGTATGCGCCAGCCCGCGAGCTGTGCCTGATTGTCGCGATGACGGTCGGTCTCGAACGACTTCATGAGTAGGTGCCATTTGCGGCTGTCACCTTCGATGATCAGTTGACGCTCCGGATATGCGAAGTCGACCCTTCCGTTCGTCGGGACCAGCCACGGAGGTCGAAACTGTGTGTATGGCAGTGGGAGACCGCTGGCGTCGATCAGCTGTAAGAGCCGCGACTCCAGCACGCTATCGGCCGGTACATAACGCCCTTCTCTTTGCTCGATCAGGCGCCGCACCGTTGTGGTTCCAGGTTTGCCTCGTCGCGCCAGCCCGGTGAAGACCTCGGAGAGCTTGTTCAGGTCGACGATTCCTGACGACAGCGCCCGATCAAGCACTAAATCGAGCCGCTTATCGGACATGACGGCCGCGAGGTCGATGATTGTGCGTTCTGGACTGGTCACCGGAAGGCCCCCGAACGATACGACGTCGGCATCGGAGATGTCGGTCGACTGATGGACGTGAACGCCAGGGAATCGGTTGGTGAGTCGATGAGGGACGGTGATGGTCGGTGGGCTCCAAGGAACGCCTTCGAAATGATGAAGTTGCCCTGCGGACTGGTGAGAGACGACCGCCTCGAGACGGCGACATGCCGCCGCTAGATCTAGGGCATGCGCCGAGTCGATGCCCGGAAGGGCCAGCACGCCCCGCTGCAGCCGCCTGAACACTCCATCGGAGACCATTCGCGCAAGGACGCTCCTGTCCATCCCCATCGCTTGGGCCTCGCGGGTTGTGATGATTCCGCCGTTCGCCCGGGCGTGGTCGATGATCAGGCGAGTCTTTTCTCCCATCTCGTCACCGACCGTGCCACGACGGTGAGGCGGTTACAAGATGGTTCGAAGCGAAGTTGAGGCTGCGCGTAGCGCATGCGCAACGTGGAACCTCAGGTTCGTTCTTGCTCGCCTAACTTGCACCCGTGAACCGCGGAGTTCGGTCGCTGTTGTTGGTGGGTGGGGCGTATGTGGCGGCGCAGATGATGGCGGACATCGCCAGTCTCCGCATCATCGATATAGCCGGGCAGGCCGTTGACGCCGGCACCCTCATCTACCCCTTTACCTTCACCTTGCGCGACCTGGTGCACAAGATCGCCGGGAAGTCGGCGGCGAGGACACTGATTTTCCTCGCTGCTGGGATAAACGTGTTCATGGCGGCCTTCTTCTGGTTGGTGTCTCGTCTCCCCCCCGACCAGGTCACCGGGCCGCAGCTCGAGTTCGGGGTGGTCCTAGCCCCGGTCTGGGGCATCGTCGTGGCTTCGATCATTGCCGAGATCGCCTCCGAGTTGATCGACACCGAGGCGTATTCACGTTGGGTCGCACGGTTCGGCGAGGACAAGCAGTGGGGCCGGGTCCTGTTCAGCAACGCGATAGCCATTCCGGTCGACTCGGCTGTCTTCGTCGGGCTGGCGACCTTGTTCGGGGTCTTCCCACCGGAGGTGGCGTGGTCGATCTTGTGGGTGAATGTGGTCCTCAAGGCGTTGATCACGGTGATCTCGATCCCCTGGATCTATTGGGTCCGCCCCGAGCCGCTGGCGGCGACTTACAACCAAAATGGCCGTTAATGTGACTCGTCGGGCAGGGGTTCCCTTGCCATTTCATATCAATGGAGGACTATCAGCGTGAAACGCTATTTGCGGTATCTCGCCCTTATCTCCGCCCTGGCACTGGTGCTCGCGGCCTGTGGGGGCGAAGAAGGCGGAGACACCACCACTACGGCGGGCGAGGCGACGACGACCGCCGCCGCCGAGCCAACCACGACGGCGGGCGGGGAGACAACTACGTCCGCTGCCGGAGATACGACGACGACAGCAGCCGTAGCCCCGGACGGCACAGGCCGCACCGTGGGCATGGCCTTCGATGTCGGCGGGCGCGGCGACCTGTCGTTCAACGATCTGGCCGCCCTTGCCTTTGACAAGGCCATCGCGGAGTACGGGGTCACCGGCGAGGAGCTGGCTCCCGATGCAGGTGGCGAGAACCGTGAGGAAAACCTTCGTCTCCTGGCGGAGTCCGGCATGGAGTTGATCGTCGCCAACGGTTTCGCATTCGCCCAGAACGTGTGGCGGGTCGGCACAGAGTTTCCGGACACGCTGTTCGCCATCACCGACGACTGCCCCCAAGACGACACCTTCACCGTGGTGGAGATGCCCAACGTCAGGTGCATGCTCTTCTCAGAGGAGCAGGGCTCGTTCCTGATGGGTGTCGCCGCGGCGCTGAAGAGCACCACGGGCACCGTTGGGTTCATCGGTGGGGTCGAGACTCCGCTCATCCTCAAGTTCCAGGCCGGGTTCGAGGCAGGGGCGGCGGCCGCCAACCCTGATATCACGATCCTGCCGGCGGTGTACCTGACTCAGGTGCCCGACTTCACCGGGTTCAACGATCCGGTCAAGGGCAAGGAGGCCGCTCTGGCCCTTTATGGCCAGGGGGCGGACGTGATCTTCCACGCCTCCGGCGGCTCGGGTCTGGGTCTGTTCGAGGCAGCCGTCGAGCAGTCCACCGATGACTCTTTCTTGTGGGCCATCGGTGTCGACTCCGACCAGTACGAGGCCGTGGGCGACCCTGCCCTCCAGGAGCACATCCTGACCTCGATGTTGAAGCGGGTCGATGTCGCCGTGGACAAGGCGATCGTTGACTTCCTCAACGACGAGTTCACCCCTGGCGGGCTCCGTCTCGGTCTCGCCGAGGGTGGTATCGCGTACTCGACTAGTGGTGGGTTCGTCGACGACATCGCCGGCGACCTCGATGGATATGCCGAGCAGATCATCTCCGGGGAGATCACAGTTCCCACAGAGCCAGGGGCCTGACAGAAGGCAGTCCTGCTAACTTGCGCCGGGCCCAGATTCCTGGGCCCGGCGTTCTATTTGGACAGGGGAGATGGCTCAGGCACCCGCAATACAGCTCGAGGGCGTAACGAAGCGGTATCCGGGGGTAGTTGCCAACAAGGACGTCGAGCTGACAGTGGCGTCGGGTGAGGTGCATGCCGTTGTCGGGGAGAACGGGGCCGGAAAATCGACCCTGATGAAGATCATCTATGGAATGGTCCGCCCCGACGAGGGCACCATCACCATCGACGGCGCACCGGCCAACTTTCGCACCCCGAAAGACGCAATCGATGCGGGAATCGGGATGGTTCACCAGCATTTCATGCTGGCCGACAACCTCACCGTCCTCGAGAACGTCATCCTGGGCTCCGAGCCCAGGTCCGGCGTCAAGATCGATTTCGAAGGTGCCTCTGACCGACTTCGCATCCTCGGTGAGACCTATGGACTGAGACTCCAGCCGAACCAGAAGGTGGAGAGGCTGTCGGTCGGCGAGCGGCAGCGGGTGGAGATCATCAAGGTTCTCTACCGCGGCGCCCAGATCCTCATCCTCGACGAGCCCACGGCCGTGCTCGTACCTCAGGAAGTGAATGAGCTCTTCGACTCGATCAGGGACCTCAGGGAAGAGGGTCACACGATCATCTTCATCTCGCACAAGCTCGACGAGGTACTCTCGATTGCAGACCGGATAACGGTTATGCGAGACGGGCAGACCGTTGGGACCACCACACCGTCCGAGGTCGACGCGCGGCAGCTGGCAGAGATGATGATCGGCTCCGAACTGCCATC
The DNA here is from genome assembly GCA_040510795.1 of Acidimicrobiia bacterium. GTDB lineage: Bacteria > Actinomycetota > Acidimicrobiia > Spongiisociales > ZC4RG35 > JARDZU01. Next base: position 3,495 of record JBEVIF010000025.1, on the reverse strand, counting down.
ACCGGAGACCAAGGAGTCGACAGTCCAGGACGAGGTGCTGCTCGACGTGTCGGATCTGGCCCTTCTCTCCGACGAGGGGCGCCCGGTATTGGACGACATCACCTTCGTCGTGCGGAAAGGTGAGATCGTCGGGATCGCCGGGGTCGAGGGCAACGGTCAGGCCCAGCTGGTCGATTCCCTGCTCGGTCTGGCGCCGACGTCGACCGGGAGCATCACCCTGGCCGGAAAGTCGATGGACGATTTGGAGACGAGAGAACGAAGGGCAGCCGGAATCGGCCTGATCCCCGAGGATCGGCATCGCCAGGGTCTGCTCCTTCCCTCCCCCCTGTGGGAGAACGCCGCATTGGGCCATCAATACAAGGAGCCCTATGCCAACGGCATCTGGATCGACAAGAAGGGGACCCGGGAGCACACCGCCGAGATCGTGCGGCGCTTCGACGTGGCCGCTCCCAACGTCGACGTTCCAGCCGCCGCCCTGTCGGGGGGAAACCAGCAGAAACTGGTCGTTGGCCGCGAGTTGATGGCCAACCCGACTGTCCTGTTGGCAGCGCAGCCCACCCGTGGCATCGACATCGGGGCGCAGGCCGAGGTCTGGGAGGAGCTGAAGGCGGCTCGTGCCGCCGGAATGGGAATCCTGCTCATCTCCGCCGATCTCGACGAGCTCATCGGTCTATCAGACACGATCCATGTCCTGTTCGAGGGCAAGCTGGTGGCCAAGTTGGATCCGTCTGAGATCACCCCGGAGATCCTCGGGTCCTACATGACCGGCGCAGGCGAGGTGAAGGCATCATGAAGTTCGGGAGGCTTCTGACCTCGGTGGTTGCCCCGGCAATCGCCCTGATCATCGCCTTCGGCTTCGCCGCCATTGCCCTGCTGCTGGTCGGCATCGATCCTCTCACCGCCTACAAGGAGATGTGGGTTTTCGGGACCACCGCCGAGTCGCTCATCATCACAGTCAACAACGCGATCCCTCTGTTCGTTTCTGCTCTCGCCGTAGCGGTCGGCTTCAAGATGGGACTGTTCAACATCGGGGTCGAGGGCACCTACCTGATCGCCTCCCTGTTCGCCGCGTATATCGGGGCGCAGATTTCCACCACACCGGTCCTTCATGTGACCGCGATCCTCCTGGTGGCGGTCCTGGTTGGCGCCGGTTGGGCCTGGATTCCCGCTTATCTGAAGGTCAAGCGCGGTGTCCATGAGGTGATCGCCACGATCATGCTCAACTACATCGCGTTTGCCCTCAGCGCCTATTTGTTCCTCAATGTGTTCCGGGCAGAGACCGCCGGTCTCACCATTGCGACCGATCTGATCCCCGAGTCGGGCTGGATGCCTTCTCTCACCCCGCTGCTGGCAGCGATCGGGATAGAGGTCAGGGCGGGGGCAAACTTGCAGGGGTTCCTCATCATCGCAATCGCCCTCGGCGTCGGGTATCACTACCTGGTCAACAAGAGCCGCTTCGGGTACGACCTCCGGGCGAGCGGGATCAATCCGACGGCTGCCAATGCAAGCGGGGTCGACCCCAAGAAGATGATCATCCGAACGATGCTCATCTCGGGAGGGTTGGCCGGCCTGGTCGGGATCGCGCCGCTCCTCGGGTTCTACCACCAGTACCCGCAGGACTTCCCCCGCAATTACGGGTTCAACGGCATCGCCGTCGCCTTGCTGGGAAGGAACAACGCGGTGGGCATGGCCTTCGGCGCCTTGCTGTTCGGGTTCATGCAGAGGTCGGCGCTGATCCTCGACCTGAGGGATGTGCCCAAGGAGATCGTCACGATCATTCAGGGGATCGTGGTGCTCGCCGTGGTCATCGTCTATGAAGTCATCTCGAAGTACGTCCAGCGTCGCGTTATTGCCTCAGCAGCAGCGGCAACCGACTTCGACCCGGTCACCTCGGCGGAGGCGGCATGAGCACTCTCATCGACCGCTATCGGAAGGCCGACCGGGGCGTGCGGGTCGTGATGATCGCCGTAGCAGCGGTCCTCGTCATGACCCTCGCCGAGCTGGTCACCGGCACTTCCGACCTGACTTCCAGGAGCACGGCCAGCGCCGCCCTCCGGCTGGCGATACCAATCCTTCTCGCCGGCCTCGGGGGTCTCTACTCGGAGCGTTCCGGGGTGGTCAACATCGGTCTCGAGGGCATGATGATCAGCGGCACCTGGTTCGCGGCATGGGGTGCGTGGATGTTCGGGCCATGGGAGGGTGTCATCCTCGGCGTGTTGGGCGGCGCCGTCTTCGGCCTTCTCCACGCCCTTGCGACCGTGACTTTCAATGTGGACCACATCGTTTCCGGAGTCGCTATCAACATTCTCGGGCTCGGTGCCATGCGATTCCTCTCCTCCATCGTCTACACACCCGAGACCGGGGGCTCTGTCATCCAGTCGCCTCCGATCGACGGTCTCCCCAACATCGACCTGCCTGTCCTCGCCGGCGGTCAGCTGTTTGGCTGGAGCAGCCCGGATTTCTTCGGATGGCTGGAGAACCTGGAGCTGTTCTTTCTTTCCGACGTTGCCGGGATACTCCGAGGTTTCACCGGTGGGATCAACTGGCTCACTCTGTTGGGACTCGCGTTGGTGCCGATCACCGCCTGGCTGTTGTGGAAGACGCCCTGGGGTCTTCGTCTTCGGTCCTGTGGCGAGGACCCATGGGCGGCCGAGTCGCTTGGGGTTCGGGTGCTCCGCATGAAGTATTACGGCGTGATCATCTCCGGCATGCTGTCCGGTCTGGCCGGCGCCTTCCTTGTCCTGGTCCAGGCCGGGATCTACCGGGAGGGAATGACGGGAGGGCGGGGCTTCATAGGCCTTGGTGCGTTGATCTTCGGCAACTGGATGCCGGTTGGGGTCCTCGGTGGGTCCCTCGTCTTCGGCTTCGGCGATTCCCTTCGCTTCCGTGGGCCGGAGGTAGTGAGGTCGTTCATCCTCGCCGTTGCGATCGGGCTGATCGCCTTTGGGGTCTATTCCGCTGTTCGCTCGAGATTGCGCGCCGCCATCATCCAGATCGTGATCGGCGCAGCTTTCCTCGTCTATTACTTGCAGGTGGTCGAGGTCTCCAATCAGCTCCTCGCCGCTTTGCCTTATGTGATCACGCTCCTGGTCTTGGCCGCGGCCTCCCAACACCTTCGAATGCCGGCGGCCGATGGGGCCCGATACGCCAAGGGCGAGGCCCGATAGGGTCTCGCCCGGAGGCAGATGTTCGACCCGTACTCAACAGAGTTCCTCGACGACCCATATCCGACATACGCCCGACTCCGTGAGGAGTCACCGGCGTTCTATGACGCGACCTGGGAGCTCACCTTCTTCACCCGCCACGACGACGTGGCGGCCATCCTCAAGGATCGGGATCGCTTCGGGCGCGACTTTCGTCACCGGATCGAGCCCGATGAGGTCGACCAGGATCTGTACGGCCGTATCTACCCAGCTCAGTGGCCGACGTGGGCTCGATACATACGGGAGTCCTTCATCGACCTCGAACCACCCCGGCACACCCGTCTCCGCCGTC